>SYEN01000440.1 GCA_005800795.1 Burkholderiales bacterium
CGCATGTTGTCGACCTGCGTGTTCGACGCGGCATCCAGCTCCACCAGATCAACAAAGCGCCCGCTGTCAATCTCGGTGCAGGCGGTGCATTTGCCGCATGGCGCATCGGTGATGCCAGTTTCGCAGTTGAGCGCCTTGGCGATGATGCGTGCAATCGTGGTCTTGCCCACACCCCGCGTGCCGGTAAACAGATAGGCGTGATGCAGCCGCTGCTGCTGCAACGCATTGCCGAGCGCGCGGACAACGTGCTCCTGCCCGACGAGTTCGGTAAACGATCTGGGTCGCCACTTACGGGCGAGTACCTGCGTCATGGTTGCGCGGCTGCCTGAAAAACGAAAAGCATACGAAACAAACGAAGGCGTATTGTATGCCGGTACGCGCCGACGCGGCGCGGGATCGATCCCGCCAGCTACACCGGCTAAAAGTGATACGCCAGCCGCAATTGCGCGAAATTGATGCCGCCGTTGGGGCGTTTAATGGCCGCGTTCGACAGATGCTGCACACGCATGCTCAGTTCGTAAGACTGCCTGCCGCCAAAGCGGTAACCCACGCCCAGATGGTTGCCAAACTGAAACGCGGTGCTGAAGGTGCGCGAGGTAATCGACGTGTGCGACAACAGATGCATACCCAGGCCGGCATCCAGAAAAAAGCCAGGGCCATCGCCGCGGCTCAGGCGCAGCGTGGGTGTGAGTCCGAGATTAACCAGACTGGAATTCTGGCTCGGTGCGATGGTGTCCGCGCGCCAGTAGCCGGCGGTGACGTCTACATAGCTGCTGATCTGCCAATTGTTGTCGAGCTTGAACACGGGCCTCTTCATCTTCCACTGAGCGCCGATGCGCACCATGTCCACGCTGTTATTGCCGCGGCCCGCTTCCAAGGACACGCCATCCAGGGCCCAAACCGCAGAGGGCATCAATCCGCCCAGACATACCGCAACTGCTTTACGCCAGTTCATGGTTCTCCCCAAAACTCGATGCGCGACACGTTAACCTCATTGGCAATCGCCCTGCCTACTTCGGAACAGCAGAACAATTGCTACAGAAAGGGTGGCGAGCCTGACCCCCGGCACTTGCAGAGAATAGCTTTGGCTGCTTCCTTCCGGACCTGACCAGGTTCACTACCATGCAATGCGGGGAGGCCCGCCATTGAAGCTTAATGCGAAATCCATTGCTGACACTGCTCGCGAGGTCTATACCGCGCACGCCATACAGGCCATGTACACAACGCAGCACCACGCAGCAGATTTCGTAAGTATTTGTTTTATATAGACTATTTAATTTATTCGTTCAGCGAATTTTACACAGTTTCGCATGCTGCTGCTTGGCTTTTGCATTCGCAAACTACGTCCCCGGCAGCAGTGCCGCCGGATCAACCGGCTTGCCCTGACGGCGAATTTCAAAATGCAGTTTCACCTGATCAGAATCGGAGCTGCCCATATCCGCGATGCGCTGCCCCTTGCGCACGGTCTGCCCTTCTTTGACCAGCAGCTTGTCGTTGTGTGCGTAAACGCTCAGATAGTTGGCATTGTGGCGTATCACGATCATGTTGCCCAACCCCCGTATGCCAGCGCCACTCAGAATGACACGCCCGCCCGCTGTGGCATTCACGGCCTGCCCGCGCTTGCCAGCGATCACGATACCTTTGTTCGAGCCACCATTGTAGTTCGCTATCACTTTACCTTCGGTGGGCCATGACCAGTCGACCTCACCATCGCCGCGCGGCGCTTCGGGCTTGACTTCCGGTTTCGCCTCGGGTTTCGCGTCAGGCTTGGTTTCCGGCGCCGTTGCAATGGCGGCCGCAGCGGGGGATTTGGACATCCGGGTATACGCTTCGTCGCTGTACGGCACGCGCTGCGCCAAGGGCGTCGTGCGGGTGTTAGCATCTGCGGGTGGCGGCGCGTCCGCTGGGCGCACTGCGGGCGACCCTGGCGGGGTTGGCGTAGCGATCACACCGCCCGGCGGCGAAAGCCGCAATTGTTGGCCGACCTTGATGCTGGACGGATCTTCGATGCTGTTCCAGGCCACCACGTCGCGCACGCTGACGCCATTCGCCTTGGCGATACTGAACAACGTATCGCCCTGCTTCACCGTATAGAGCGATGCGTCCGACGAACCCAGCGGCGTCACCACGACACCGGCATCCGGCTTGGGAGCAGGCGCGGGCGCTGGCACAGATTGCGGCGACGTAGCGACTTTCGGCGGCACGCGGCCCACCGGCGAATCGCGCTCCACCACCGGCGCGGGTTGCGTGGCCGCGCAGCCAGCCACTGTGGCCACGACGATGGCCGCCACCACGGAACGCAATCTGTTGATGCAATAAGTCAAAAAGCTGTCCTGTCTATCCAAAGTTCTTTTACGCTTCCCTGTCCACTAACCTGTGCCCGGCAACAGCGGCACGAATTTCACCGCGTCCATGCGCTTTTCGGTAAAGCCGCGCGCCGTGCGGTCGATCACCAGCAGATGCTGCACATCACCTTTCACCATCGGCAAAATCATTCTACCACCCGCTGCCAACTGCTCCCGCAACGCGTCCGGCACGTGTGTTGCCGCCGCCGTCAGCAAAATGACATCAAACGGCGCCTCGGTGGGCATGCCGGCATGCCCGTCGCCATGCCGCAGCCTCGCGTTGGTAACACGTGCATTGCGCAGATTTTTGCGGGCCTGCGCCGTTAACTGCACCAGCCGTTCCACCGAATGCACGACCTTGGCCACTTTCGCCAGCACCGCACATTGATAACCACAACCGGTACCGATCTCCAAAACCTTGTTTAATCCGCCTTGGGCAGCGCTCGCGCGCGCAAGTTCCGTCATGCGCGCCACAGTCAGCGGGCTGGAAATCGTCTGGCCAAAACCGATGGGCAGCGACACATCGTCATACGCGCGGGCCGCCAACGCCTCTTCGACAAACAAATGGCGCGGCACCTCACCCATCACCGACAACACGATCTCGTCTTTGACACACTGCTGGCGCAGGCGCTCGACCATACGCATGCGCGTGCGCTGCGAGGTCATGCCGATGCCGGTGTAGCTGGTATTCATCGCCAACAAAACGGCGGTATTACGCCACGAGCCACGAATTCACGCGATCCATTTGCGAAAAGCGCGTGAGATCGACCTGCAGCGGCGTGATCGACACCTTTCGATTCGCCACCGCGAAAAAATCCGTGCCTTCGCCTGCGTCCTGCGCGCTGCCCGCCGCCCCCACCCAATAAATCGGCGCGCCACGCGGATCGGTGGTCTTGATCACCGGTTCGGCTTTATGGCGCTTGCCCAGCCGCGTGACCTCAATGCCCTGCAACGCGTGCGGCGCGAGATCGGGCACATTGACGTTCAACAGCACCGGCTCATTCAGCGGATGCTTCAGATAGCGCTCAACCAGATCGCGCGCGACACCCGCCGCTGTATCGAAATTTTCGTTGCCCTGCGCCGACAGCGAAACCGCGAACGACGGGATGCCCAGCAGAAATCCTTCGGTTGCCGCCGCCACCGTGCCGGAATAAATGGTGTCGTCGCCCATGTTCGCACCATGGTTGACGCCCGACACCACCACGTCCGGCAACTCCGCGAGAAACCCAGTCACCGCCAGATGCACGCAGTCCGTGGGCGTGCCATTTACATAATAAAAACCGCTGGCAGCCTTTTTGATCGACAGCGGCCGGTCAAGCGTGAGCGAATTGCTGGCGCCGCTGCGGTCACGTTCCGGCGCCACCACGGTCACCGTGCCAAGCGCTGACAAGGCGCGCGCCAGCGCGGCGATGCCGGGCGCGAAATAGCCGTCGTCATTACTCAAAAGGATGCGCATGCGCGGGCCGGCAAGGCGGACAAAGTGAAAGAGAGGCCGTGAATTAAAGCTACCGTGTACACGGGTTGATTATAACATTGCGCCCTCGCGGCCCTGAACGGATTTTGCATTGATGATACGATGCCCGCACGGTTCTGATGCCATCAGGCCGGTTAAATTTTCGGAGACGATTTACCCATGAGTGGCCCTCTCGCTGGCGTGCGCATAATCGACCTGACCTCGGTCATTCTCGGCCCGTACGCCACGCAAATTCTTGCCGACTACGGTGCCGATGTCATCAAGGTCGAGCCACCCGAAGGCGACAACACGCGTTTCATCAATGCCCACCGTAACCCTGGCATGGGCGCC
>SYEN01000441.1 GCA_005800795.1 Burkholderiales bacterium
ACCGGCGGCGGCGATGCGGCGTACGACATTGATTTCCCCGCGCGCGATCACATCCTTGTTGATCAGTTGCGCAAAAAAGGCGCGATCATTTTCGCCAAGGCCGTGAACACGGAATATAACGGTCGTGCCGGCGATCCCGGCGGGCGCAATGCGCCCAACAAAGTGTTGCCCTCCACACTCGGCTATCAGCGCGCCACCTGGGGCGGCAATCCGTCGAACCCATACGACACCACGCGCGCGGCGTCGCTCGGCTCCAGTTCCGGCTCGGCGTTGTCGGTGAGCACCAACATGGTGATGGCGAGTCTGGGTGAAGAAACGCGCGCCTCGTGCCGGGGGCCGTCAAATCACAACTCGGTGGCGCTGATCCTGCCGCACAAGGCGATGCTGGGGTTTGACGGCGGCGCCATCGGCGCGGACATTTATTGCGACCGCAGCGGCATTCATGCGCGCACGCTGCACGACTGCGCAAAAATACTCGACGCGTTGAAAGACTCCGGCAAGCCGGCGGGCAGCGAATACTACGACTCACGCGACATCTACACCACCGTGCCGCGCTCTGCCGTGCTGGCCAACTACGCAATACACACGCAGCCCTCCGGCAATCTCAAGGGCATGCGTGTGGGCGTAATCCGCGAGTCGATGGCCTCGCCGTCGGATGACAAATCCGCTGAACCCATCGCCACCGCCGCCGCACGGGAAATCAAAATGGTGCTCGCAGGCAAACTCGGTGCGACATTGGTGGAATCGTCGCATCGCTACTGGCAGCGCGATACGGATTGCGAATTGATGAAAGTCGATTTCCGCACAGCGCTGGCGCGTCTGGTACCGGTATTCATGCCCGACATACTGTTTCGCCTCGGCAAGGACGGACAGCCAGTGTTCAAGGAATTTGCCGCGGCTATTGCGCCCACCGAGTTCGCGCCGGGTAAAGTTTTTGGCACCGGCACGATGAAGCCCATCGATTATTTGATTGAACTCGCTGACGGCCGCATCGAGCCGCCGGTGAATTTTGACATCGGCACGGTGCAGGATCAAATCCTCGCGAATATGTTCCGCTTTCACATCCCGCAGTATTTGAAACGCCGTGCCGTGGACTGGAAAGCACGCGGATTTAGTGAAACGCTGGATGATTTCGCCAAGCTCAACGCACGCTCCAAGTTTTGGGGTGACGACGGCCGTGCGGCCTTCAAAAACTGGGAGGAAACCAGCGACCCGCGCAATCCGCTTGGCGGGCGCCAGGGTGTCGACGAGCGCATCATGCTGCGCGAACTGCTGCGGCGCGTGGATATGATGGTGATCCACGAAAATAATCTCGATTGTCTGGTGCGGCTGCATACCGTGTATCCGCCGGCCATCATCGGCGGCGCACATCAGCCGGCTTACCCCGGCAATTCGCGGCCCGAAACCACCTATGGCCCCAACGCGGGATTGACCGAAGTGCTGATTCCGGCTGGTTATGTGGACGTGGCCTATGACCCCGTGTTCAAGTTAAGCGCCGACGGCAAGCGATATGAAAATGTTGCCTCCGACAAACCGACGCGGCTGGCCGCGCCTGGGCTACCATTCTCGCTGGTGTTCCGCGCTGAGCCTGGCAAGGAAGATGTGATACTGAAGGTGGCTTCGGCTTACGAGGCGGCGTCAAAACGCCGCGTGCCGCCACCGGCTTTTGGGCCGCTGTAGTCGGCAAACTGCGTGCGAACCATGCCGTGGCGATGGGGTCACACCCGGCACAGAACGTGATAACAGGATGCCCATTGATGCTACGCGTTGCCGCCACACTGCTCGTAGCCACCCAGGGCCTTGCCCAGGCAGGCCCCATGGGCTTCAAAGATTCCTGGATGGCGATGGGCGACCTGAGCCCAAACTGGCGCGAGGTATGGGTGAACTACGCACTAACCTCGCGGGACGCGGTCGGAGGCGGCTTACTGTATATGCGTTCCGATGACAAAACCAAGTCCCGCATGCTGACCGAGGCGACCTACACGCGGCTGCTTAAGCGCTGGAATACCAAGGAGTCGCAGGCCAATGTGTGGTTGCTCGGCGGCATCGGCGCGGTGGAAGGCAACGATTTCTCCGGTAGCAAGTTAATGTGGTCGCCGGGCGTGCAGCTCGATTACGAAACCACACGCATTTATGTTTCTGCCACCACGAGGCTGTTTCGCGCCAGCGGCCTCAATCACGATTACGCGTCAGTGCGCGCCGGGTTCTCGTTTTTCGAGGCCGACTACGACGAAACGCAGCCGTGGTTCATCGTCGAGGCGAGACGCATGCGCGGACTATCCGATAAACTGGAAATCACCCCCATGCTGCGGCTGATCAACAAAGGCTATTTCATCGAAGCGGGCGTCAACAACTCGCGCCAGTGGCGGTTTAATTTCATGTATATTTTTTGATGAAAACTTTCCATATAAAACAAATACTTACGATATGTCTTGCAGGGCTGGCCGTGATCAGCGGCATAGCGCAGGCCGCGATCCAGACCATCAAGGTCGAAGTCAACGGCATGGTGTGCGCGTTCTGCGCGCAGGGCATCGAGAAAAAAATGCGCTCGCTGACGCAAACACAGGACGTCTATGTCGATTTAAAAAACAAGGTCGTTGCGGTGCAACTGAAAGATGGGCAAAAACTGTCACACGACACGGTAAAGGATTTGATCAAGGACGCCGGTTACGACGTCACCAAAATCGAGACCGTCGGCGACAGCGCGCAGCAAATCAGGGCAACGACACGCGCACGCAAGTAATGGATGGGTTCACACAAGGCAAACTCGCCGCGCTGCTGTCGCTCTTCACCAGCAGCGGCACGTTGGTTTGCTGCGCGTTGCCGGCGTTGCTGGTCACGCTGGGCGCGGGCGCGGCGTTGTCGTCGCTGGTCGCTGTCGTGCCACAACTGGTATGGCTATCCGAGCATAAAGAAAATGTATTCGCCGCTGCCGCGTTGATGCTGGCGGTAGCGGGATACCTGCAATGGCGCACCCGCACGCTGCCCTGCCCCGCCGACCCCGCACTGGCGGCGGCATGCACCCGCACAAGGAAAATCTCTCTCGGAACTTACTTCGCTTCGCTGGCGATTTTTCTTGCTGGCGGCTTTTTTGCGTTTATCTTGCCGCTACTGAGCAACTAACCCACAGGCGGGCATCAATCTGGCTTCGCCCCCGACACCTTCACTGCCTTGCCCCAGCGTACGATTTCGTCGCGGATGAATTTCTCAAATTGCGCCGGCGTGGTCGCGGCAATTTCCACGCCTTGGCCCTCCAGCCGCTCGCGAACGTCCGGCAGCGCGAGCAGGCGCACCACGTCCGTGTGCAACTTTGCCACGATCGGCTTAGGCGTCGCTGACGGCACCACTACGCCCCACCAACCGGTGGCGTGATAGTCTGCGTAACCCGCCTCGGCAATAGTCGGCACATCGGGCGCGGTTCTGGAGCGCACGTTGCCGGTTAGCGCAATCGCGCGCAGGCGCCCAGCCTTGACCTGCCCGCCCACCGCCACCAGAGTACCGAAGGTGCAGCTTACCTGCCCGGACATCACGTCGGTGATGCCCGGCGCGAGGCCTTTGTAAGGAATATGCTGCATCTCAATGCCCGTACTCACCTTGAGCAGTTCGCCCATCAAGTGCGCAGAGCCGCCGCTGCCCGTCGAGGCATAAGATAGCGACCCGGGCTTGGCCCTGGCCAGCGCCACCAGTTCCTTGATATTTTTCACCGGCAACTGCGGCGCGCACACCATCAGGTACGGCGCCGAGCCGATCTGCGTCACCGGTGCAAAATCCCGCACGGAGTCGTACGGCAATTTTGGATACAGCGACACATTGATTGCGAATGCCGTAGGCACCAGTAGCAGCGTGTGGCCATCTGGATTGGATTTCGCGACCAAATCGGTGCCAATCAAAGTACCGCCACCGGGCCGGTTATCCACCACCACCTGTTTACCCCAGGCATCGGTCAACTTTTGTGCCGTGAGCCGCGCGATAAAATCGTTGATTGCGCCCGGTGTATACGGGACGATGAAGCGTACGGCGCGGGTTGGGAACTCTGCCGCACCCGCAGCAATCACCGGACTCGCTAATAGCGCCCAAGCGCAGCCCAAAAAATTCAAGAATAATTTCATGAGTCGGTTATCACTTTCAACAACATAGTTTCTTTGGTGGGCATCTGTGTTGCAGGATTGTCCGATCACATTCTCCCACGCCTTGAGGGGTTACAACATAATCTGATATCCTTTGCTGAGCGTCCACCCGTCATGCACAGTTACACCTGCGCCAATCCCAGATAGCGGCTACCCACTGGCGCGTTTGCCTCAACCTGGATAACACCAGAAAGATGCCTGAAATGCCAATATCGCCGCGCGCAATGTCACTCACTGAATCGGTCCTGTCCCTACTCCTCCGGGCGCTACCGATCAAGCATGGCCGTCATCGGCTGCTGGACAAGATACGAAATCAGCCATGGCCACAAGCCACGCAGTTGGTGCGGATGAACTATCGTGGTCACGATCTGAACATGCTAAGCGACGATCTTGTAGGCTGGCATTTCCTTATCCTGAAGAACTTTGATCCGGAGGTCGCGGAAGTGCTGTGTGCTGCTGCGGTCGGCACTGCCAACTGCGTGTTTTGGGACATTGGCGCGAACAAGGGTGCGTGTTCCTATGCAATCGCGTCGACGCTGCCGCATTGCAGGGTCGTGTTGGTCGAGCCGCAAACCTCACTGACTGATCTGCTGAAACACAATATGGCATTACTTGCACCAGACCGCCACGAGGTTTACACGGTGGGTCTGGGTACCGAGCCAGGCGAATTCAAACTCGCTATTCCGGAATCAAACAAGGGCGGTGCTAGTTTGGTGTTCGATCCACGTCACAGCAAGTTGCCCACGGTAAATGTGCGTGTCGAAACGGCGCAAAAGGTCGCCGAGAGCAGCCAATTCGGCTGGCCTACGTTGATAAAAATGGACGTTGAAGGATTCGAACCCATCGTGTTTCAGTCGTTGAAACCGGCGCTCGAAGCCCGCACCTGCGAGGCCATCATCTTCGAGAATCACGCCAGTCAGACTGAGGCTTTCGCCAAGATAAAAGGACTGGTCGAGCCGCATGGCTACCGGATGTTTGCCATTACCAAGACCGTGTTTTCCACCCGTCTAGTGCCATGCGAATCGCTGGTGAAGTCCGCGACCGACTATGCCTGCCTGCGCGACGACATTGTCGGCAGGGCCGGTCTGTGTGAGTTGATTCGTCGATGAGCGTATTGAGAAAATTATAGGTAATTAGGGCGAAACGTAACCAAAGTAGAGTTTCAAGAAAAGCTTAAAAACGTTGTCGTTGCGGTGATTGTATCGGTATTCGATTTCCTTCAGATACATCGGGAAATAATACTTCGACACGCCGCGATAGTTGTAA
>SYEN01000442.1 GCA_005800795.1 Burkholderiales bacterium
AAGCCGAACGGGATGTTAAACAACAACAGAAAAAACGTCGCCCCGATCAAGCCCAGTGGCGCAGTAAGCAACACCAGAAACGTGCGGCTGATGCTTTGCAACTGGATCATCAACAGCGTGATCGTCACGAAGATCATCAGCGGCATCACCGCTGCCACCGACGCCTGGCCCTTGGCGCTTTCTTCCACCGCGCCGCCAATATCGATGTAATAACCCGGCGGCAATTTATCGCGCAACGGCTTTAACAGCGGATCGATTTGCGCAGTGACCACCGGCGCCTGAATCCTGCCCTGAATATCCGCGCGCACCGTCACCGTGGGTAAACGGTTGCGGCGCCACACCACGCCGTCTTCGAGTTCATAGGTGATCGCCGCCAGTTGCGACAGCGGCACGGTGCGTCCGCCGGTCAATGGAATGTTGTAATCGCTGATGGCGCCGATGTCCATACGCTCGGCGGCTTCCGCGCGCGCCAGCACTTCGATCAACTTGTCCCCTTCGCGCAGAAACGTGATGCTGTAGCCGGTGAGAATGGAATTCAACACCGCCGACAGTTGCGCCGAGTTGATGTTGAGCGCGCGCGCCTTGTCCTGATCGACGTTGATTTTCACCACCTTCGCCCGCTCGTTCCAGTCCAGGTGCACATTGAAGACATGCGCATTGCCGCGCACCACCGCGGCGGCTTCGGTGGCAAGGCGCCTGGTGGTTTCCGGCACCGGCCCCGACACGCGAAACTGGATCGGGTAACCCACCGGCGGACCATTTTCCAGACGATTCACGCGCCCGCGCACCATCGGGAAATCCTTTTCCAGCGCCGCTGTCACGCGCGCGAACACCCGCTCGCGGGCATCGTTGTTTTTGGCGAGTACTACAAACTGCGCAAAAGAAGGGTTGGGCAACTGAATATCGAGAGGGAGATAAAAGCGTGGCGCGCCGCCGCCGACATACACGGAATGCTGCTCGATATCGGAGTCTTTCGCCAGCAGCTTTTCCATTTTTTGCACTTCGGCCTGCGTGCCGCGAATGGATGAGCCCTCCGGCAGCGACAGATCAATCAACAGCTCCGGCCGGTTCGACGAGGGAAAAAACTGCTGCTCGACCAGCGCAAAACCCACCAGCGCTGCGACGAACAAAAGGCCGGTCGCCAGCAACACCGTTTTGCGAAAGCGCACGCACCAGGCCACCATGCCCCGGAAAATCCGATAGAACTTTTTTTGATACACCGCATCTTCGTGCGCATCGGGATGCACCTGATAGTTCGGCAATATCTTGTAGCCGATATAGGGCGTGAAAATCACCGCAACCACCCACGAAATCAATAGCGCCAGCGTCACCACCGCGAAAATCGAAAACGTGTATTCACCGGCCGACGACTTGGCAAAGCCCACCGGCAGAAAACCTGCCGCTGTAACCAGCGTGCCGGTCAGCATCGGGAACGCCGTGCTGGTGTAGGCGAAACTTGCCGCGCGCACGCGATCCCATCCCTGCTCCATTTTATTGACCATCATTTCCACGGCGATGATGGCGTCGTCCACCAACAAGCCGAGCGCGATGATCAATGCGCCGAGCGAAATACGCTGCAGGTCGATGCCGAAAATCTTCATGAAAAGGAAGGTCACCGCCAGTGTCAGCGGAATGCACAGCGCCACCACCACACCGGTGCGAAAACCCAACGACAAAAAACTTACCAATAGCACGATCGCCACCGCCTCGCCCAGCGTGCGCATGAATTCACGCACCGAGCGTTTGACCACTGTCGGCTGATCGGCCACGGCATGCAGTTCCAGCCCCAGCGGCAGGTTGGCGCGGATCGTCGCGATGGCGGGGTCGAGTTGCTTGCCCAGCTCGATAATGTTGCCGCCCTTGGCCATCGAAACGGCAATGCCTATCGCGTCCTTGCCCTGGTAGCGCATTTTCAGCGACGGCGGGTCCGCATAGCCGCGATAAACGCGCGCAATGTCGCCCAGACGGAATTGCCGGTTGTTGGAGCGAATGCCGATCTCGCGGATGCTTTCCACCGAATCAAAATCACCCGACACGCGCAGATAAATTCGATCACTGGCGGTATCGACGCTGCCCGCCGGTGTCATGGCATTTTGCGCGTCGAGAATGTTGAAAATCAGCAGCGGCTCGATACCCAGCGTGGCGAGTTTCTTGTGCGAGATTTCGACGTAGACTTTTTCCGGCTGCTCACCCAGCAACTCCACCTTGGCAACATTGGGCAGTCGCAGCAGGTCCTTACGCGCGGATTCGGCGTATTCCTTCATCTGCGCATATGAAAACCCGTCAGCGGTAAACGCGTAGATGGTGCCGAAAGTATCGCCGAATTCGTCGTTGATGAACGGCCCCTGCGCGCCGCGTGGCAGCGTGTGGCGGACGTCGCTGATTTTCTTGCGCACCTGATACCACACCTCGGGTACGTCTTTCGGTGGCGTGTAATCCTTCAGTAGCACGAAAATCATCGAACTACCAGGGCGCGAATAACTACGGACATGATCGAGCCACGGCGTTTCCTGCAACTTCTTTTCCAGCTTTTCGGTGATTTGCAGTTCCACTTCTTCGGCGGAGGCGCCGGGCCACTGCGTGTTGATTACGATTACCTTGATGGTGAAATCCGGGTCTTCGGCCTGCCCCAGTTGGCCATAGGCAAGAATACCGGACACCATCAGCGCGACGATGAAGTACAGCACCAGTTGCTGGTGCGCCAGCGCCCATTCGGACAGGTTGAAGGATCTCACGCGCTGCTGTGCAAACGGTTAGTTCGCGTGACTATGGCGTGTTTACTTACGCGCCGGCGCTGGCGCCAGCCGCACTTTTTGACCGGCAGTCAGCTTGTGCACGCCGGCCGTCACCACGATGTCGCCGGATTTGACACCCGCGGTAATGGTCACGGCATCTTCTCTAAATACGCCGACTTTCACCGGCGCGAGTTTTACGGTTTGGGATGCCGCATCCACCACCCACAGCGCCGATTTCTCACCCTGTTGATACAGCGCCGTCAGTGGCAGCACCATCACGTCTCCGGCCTCGGCCTGCCGCATCGCTACGTTCGCTGTCATGCCCAAACGCATGGCTGCGTCTGCGTCCGCCACCGCGATCCGCACCGCATAGGTGCGCGTAACCGCATCGGCGTTGGGCGCGATTTCGCGAATCTTGCCGGTGTATCGCACGTTTTGCGCAGCCCACAGGGTGACCACGATATCGCGCACGGCCTGCACGTCCGCCAGCCGGTTTTCAGGCACGGTAATCAGCACTTCTTTTTCACCATCACGCGCAAGCCGCACGACGGTTTGCCCGGCTGCCACCACCTGCCCCAGATCGGCTTCGACAGCGGTAATCACGCCGGCACGATCAGCAACGAGCACAGCGTAAGTACTTTGATTGTCGGCCACATTGAGTTGCGCCCTGGCCTAAGCAAGTCGCGCCTCGGCGACATCCAGCGTGGCCTTGCGCTTGTCAATCTCGGCAGCGCTGACAAATTTCTTCTGGAATAAATCGCTATAGCGTGTGTAATCCGCCTGCGCCTGCGTCAGATCGGCCTGCGCCATAGCCAACTGGCTTTTCGCGGCAGCCGCGCCCAGTTGCAAATCTCGCGCGTCCATAAGCGCCAGCGGCGTGCCGGCTTTGACAGCCGCCCCCACATCCACCAGCCGCTCGGTGATTTTGCCACCCACGCGAAAACCCAGCGCCGACTCCGAGCGTGCACGCACCTCACCGGCAAACGTCGCCTGTGTGCGCGCGTCGCTCGCCACGACCTGCTGCGTCACCACCAGCGGCGGCAACGTCTGCTCAGGCGGCTTCTCGCTGCAAGCGCCAAATAGCCCCAGTGGTAGTGCCAGAAAAAAACGTAAGTATTTGTTTTTAAACAATATTTATATTTCCGGGTTTACCGGACAGCAGGCTTTTCAAACGTCAGCGTCATGCGGTCGCTTTCGCCGATGGCAAGATATTTCTCCGGATCCAGGCGCCCGCGCGACATCGGTGGCAGTGTCCACACGCCATTGGGATGATCCTTGGTGTCTTTCGGATTAGCGTTCACTTCCGATTTTCCCACCAGCTTGAACCCCGCTTTTTCTGCCTGCGCGATCACATAGTCTTCGGTCATGTAACCGCTTTTCACCTGTTGCTCAAATGATGTACCGGGATGCGCGCGATGCTCCACCACGCCGAGCGTGCCACCGGGCTTTAACGCGTCGAAGAATGCCTTAAACACCGCAGCGTCAGTTTTTGCGAGGCTCCAGTTATGTACATTGCGAAACGTCAGCACCATGTCGGCACTGCCCGGCGGCGCGATGGTGACCCA
Organism: Burkholderiales bacterium; assembly: GCA_005800795.1. Classification (GTDB taxonomy): domain Bacteria; phylum Pseudomonadota; class Gammaproteobacteria; order Burkholderiales; family SG8-41; genus UBA5216. The sequence continues at coordinate 4,301 of SYEN01000442.1, forward strand.
CTCCGGCGGCCCAAGCGAGGTAAACACCGGCTTGCCGTAAAGCGCCGGCGCGCGCGCAATGTGCGCTTCCAGCCGCTCGCGCGATTCACGCTGCCAGTCCTGCAGACGCGGATTTTCGATGGCCACGTGCGCGAGATAATACTTCCCTTGATCGCGCAGCACCGGCGCGAGAATTTCGCTGTACCAGCCGGCGGCAGGCCAGATTTCCACCACGGCCATGTCGGGCTTCAACCCGAAGAAAAGCAGCGTTTCGCGCGGATTCCGGTACTTGTCGCGCGCCCGGTTGGCGCTCAAACGATGATCGCCGGCGATGGCCTTGTCGAGCAGCGGCTCGATGGCGGGAGTTTGCGCGGCGGCGATGTTGATGCTTCCCAGCAGGCTCAGTACGCATAGCAACGGCAGTACAAAGCGCGGAAAATTCGTGGCCCGATTCATTGCACACTCCCAAGTCTGATAACGCTTCACTTGCCGCAAAACCCCTTCCTCCGTCTAAGCGAGAAGAGGCACGCCCGGATTACGCGAGCATCGTTTTCAATTTCGCCACCGCACTATCCGGCGTGGTGAGTATTGGCGTTTTGGTGCACGCCAGCGCAGCCTTGAGCGCGGGTGCCATAGAGAACTGCGCGAAGGCGATGACGTCACACTGCTGCCTGCCCGCCAGGTGTGCAATCAACCGGTTGTGCTCGTCCGGCTGATTGCCCTGCAGCGCCGCGAGCGCGCCTTCGACCAGTTGCGTGTTGAGTTTGATATCCGTGCCCCTGGCCCTGGCCATATCGCTGATCTCTGCCACCATCGACGGAATCGATGGCGGAAACGTCGCCAACAGACTCGCCGAACAGCTTTTCCTGACCAGCTCTTCGTACATCGCTTCGTTGGGTTTCAGCACAGGAATCTTCAACTGACGGCGCACTTCGTCAATCGCCGGGCCAAACGCCGAACACGTGAACAGAATCGCGTCTGCGCCAGCCTTTACGCAATAGTGTCCGGTCATCACAAAGCGCTCAATCATGGTATCGGTGAGCTTGCCGTCATCGGCCAGATCAGGCATCCAGGATTCTTCCAGCAAATTGGCCAGGCGCGCCTGCGGCCAGTTGGCCTTGAAGCTCGCGACAATGGGAGCCATGGCCACCGGTGCGGCGTGGCACAAGTACACCTTGGGGCCTTTCATACCATGACTTTCATATCGTAACTATTTGATTTTATTATACTTTATTTGGTGATGTCGCCGAGGCAAAGGTATTTCACTTCGAGAAATTCCTCGATGCCGTACTTGGAACCTTCGCGGCCGATGCCGGATTCTTTCACCCCGCCGAACGGCGCGATCTCGGTCGAAATAATGCCGACGTTGACGCCCACGATACCGGACTCCAGCCCTTCCGCCACACGCCAAATTCGGCCAATATCGCGGCTATAGAAGTATGCTGCAAGGCCGAACTCGGTGTCATTCGCGCGTTCCAGCAATTCGGCTTCAGTCTTGAAGCGATAAAGCGGGGCCACCGGGCCGAAGGTTTCTTCATGGGTGATCTTCATGTCGGACTTCACATCGGCAAGCACGGTCGGCTCGAAAAATTGTCCGCCCTTGGCGTGACGCTTGCCGCCGGTGATCACGCGCGCGCCCTTCGCGAGCGCGTCGCTGATGTGCTCCTCCACTTTCAGCACGGCATTTTTGTCGATCAGCGGGCCCTGCATCACGCCCGCTTCCAGGCCGTTGCCCACCGGCATCGCCGCGACTTTGTCCGAGAGTTTTTTGGCGAAGGCATCGTAGACCGCGTCCTGCACAAATATGCGGTTGGCGCACACGCAAGTCTGGCCGGTATTGCGGAATTTGGAGGCCATCGCACCCTCCACCGCAGAGTCGATATCCGCATCGTCGAACACAATAAACGGCGCATTGCCACCGAGTTCGAGCGACACTTTTTTCACCGTGGAGGCACACTGCGCCATCAACTGCTTGCCCACTTCGGTGGAGCCGGTGAAGGTGAACTTGCGCACCAGAGGATGTGTGGTGAGCTCGTGGCCAATCGGGCCGCTCGCGCCGGTGATCACCGACACCACGCCCTTGGGGATGCCCGCACGTTCGGCCAGTTCGCACAGCGCCAGCGCCGAAAACGGCGTTTGCGAGGCGGGCTTCGCGACCACCGTGCAGCCCGCTGCGAGCGCCG
>SYEN01000443.1 GCA_005800795.1 Burkholderiales bacterium
GCTGGTGGTCAGCAGAATCGGGATCATGTTGCGAAACGCTTGCGGCAGAATCACCAGCGTAGTGGCCTGCCGGTAATTCAGGCCCAGCGCATAGGCTGCGCTGACCTGGCCACGTGGCACGCTTTGGATGCCTGCGCGGATAATTTCGCAGTAATACGCCGCTTCAAACATGGTAAAGGCGATCAACGCCGAGTAAAACGGCCCGATGCCTGAGGCGTACGGATTGCCGGTGATTTTTTTCATCGCCAGCGGGATCAGAAAGTAAAACCAGAAAATCACCAGAATCAGCGGGATCGAGCGCACCAGATTCACATACGCGCCCGCCGGGTAGCTCAACACTTTGTAAGACGAAAGGCGCATCAGCGCCAGTAATGTACCGAGGAAAATACCGCCGAGCATCGCCAGCAGGGTAAGGCCCAACGAAAACTGCATGCCCTGCCACAGGTAGGGTAACGATCTCTGGATGACTTCAAAATCGAAACCCGTGAACATGGTTACTTGCCCGTCCCGCCGATATAGCCCGGCACGCGCGTTTTGTTTTCCAGCCAGCGCATCGAGAAAGTTACCGTCAGGGTGATCAGCGCGTAGACGATGGTAGCGATAGTGAAAATTTCAAACGTGCGGAAGGTGTATTCGGAAATCTGCCGCGCCTGTGCGGTGAGTTCGAGTACGCCGATGGTGAGCGCCACCGAGGAATTCTTGAAGATGGTTAGAAACTCGGTGGTCATCGGCGGGACGATGATGCGGTACCCCATCGGCAGCAGCACGTGGCGATAGACTTGCGGCAGCGTGAGGCCCATTGCCAGCGCAGCATTGGTCTGGCCCCGGGGGATAGATTGGATGCCGGAACGAACCTGCTCGGCCACGCGTGACGCCGTATAAAAACCCAGGCACAGCACGGCGTTCCAGAATTCCGGCATGGGCATTTTGGTTTTCAACCAGTCGCCCGCCGCCTGCGGCACGATTTCCGGCACAACGAAATACCAGATGAACATCTGCACCAGCAACGGCACGTTACGGAACGCTTCCACGTAGATCGTCGCCGGCACTCTAAGCCATGCCACGGGCGCCGTGCGCAGCACGCCCAACACGGACCCCACACTAAAGGCAATGATCCAGCCGAGGATGGACACCAGCAGCGTCCACTTGATGCCGGAAATCACCCAGTCGAGGTAAACGCCGCCGCCGGAAAACGCAGGCTGGTTGAGAAAGCTGAAATCCATGATGACGTAACTCTACCGCATTTACATCTTGCGTGCCGTGCACTCGGAAGAACACGAAACAGACGCGGTCGCTTACAGCACGAGATCGTTGCCTTCTGCAGGCGCTTCGCACACGACTTTGGAACCCAGTTTTGCAAGCGCCTCGCGGGTTTCGTCGAGCTTGGCGTCGATGGCGTCGTCGTTTTGATCCGGGTCGTGATGAAACAGATGCAGTCGCTTAACCTCGGCTCGGGCGGCCAGATCAGCCACCTGACTCACGCAGGAATGCCCCCAATCCACTTTGGACGGATACTCGTGGTCACGGTAGGTCATATCGGTAATCAGCACATCCGCGCCGCGCACGAAGTTGGCAAGATTTTGCACGTAACGCGCGTCATGCTGCGGATGATTGGGCAGATACAATTCATTGTCGGTGATGTAGCAGACGGTACGATTGCGGCAGGTCAGCTTGTAGCCGAGGCAGTATCCGGGATGACGCAGCAGCATGGTATCCACGCGCACCGGGCCGAACTCCAGCGATTCCTCGCGCAGGTCGCGGAACATCAGGCGCGCACCAAACTCGCGCACCGTCACCGGAAAGTAAACGCTTTCCATCTGTGCACTGATCGCACGCTCAATGGTGAGATCGCCCTGATACGGGCCAAACACCTCAATCTGGTTACCGCGCAGATACAGCGGCGTGAAAAACGGCACTGTGTTGATGTGATCCCAATGCGTGTGCGAAATGAAGATGCGCCCGGAAAACCGCTGCGTGGGCGTTTTCATGATGTGATCGGACAACCCTTTCAAGCCCGAACCGCAATCGAATACATACAGCGGCTCGCCCCCCACATCAACACTCACGCATGAGGTATTGCCGCCGTAACGCGAATAGTTGTCGCCCGGCGCCGGCAGCGTGCCGTGCACACCCCAGTAATGCACCGCGATGCGATCCGATACGATTTCATTGATCGATTTCAGGAACGTTTCGCGATTGATCGGCTTGGTCAGATAACCGTCAGCGCCCATTTCCTTGGCGCGGCGGCGGTCAAAATCGTAACTCTTGGCCGACAGAATCATGATTTTCGTGGACGCCAACTCCGCGCAGCGGCGCAGGCTGCGCGTCAACTCAAAGCCGTCCATACCCGGCATCATTAAGTCAGTGATGACGCAATCCGGCAACACGTTGGGAATATCGCGCAGGGCGTCGGTACTCGAGCCGCAAGTGACGACCTCATGCCCTGCCTTGACCAGCAGGCATTCCACCAGTGACAGCGCATCCGGGTCGTCGTCGACGATAAAAAATTTCATGGGCTTCCGGCAAATAACAGCATCAATGCGCCACTATACACTGGGTCGCCAAATCGGCACATTTTTTTGTCAAATTCACGCGGTTGACTGCCTGGTTCAGAGGGTTTGAGTGCATGCACGCAACATGACCGGGCATCCCGTCGGAAGAGTCCATCATCCGCGCACTACATGTTTTCCCTGAAACAGATGGCCGCTAACGGACGAGGTACAAACCAAAAAAACGGGGAGCCAAGGCTCCCCGTTCTTATCTCGCTAACCTTTGCCGAAATCAGCACTTCATCTTGCCGCAGGCCCCCACGCCGGTGTCGTTGGGATTCTTGACGGCTTCTTTGAGGCCATCAGACATCGGGAAGTTCAGGTTAATGCCCTTGGGCGGGATTTTCGACTGAAACCACTTGGTGTAGATCTTATTGATCTCGCCGCTTTTGTACATGGCCCCTACCGTGCTGTCGACCAGCTTTTTGAATTCCGCGTCATCCTTGCGCAGCATGATGGCGTACGGGTCATCCGACAGGAACTCGCCGACCACCACATAGTCACCCGGATTGCGCGCGCTGGCCACCAAACTATAGAGCAGGATGTCGTCCATCGGGAACGCCACTGCGCGGCCGGTTTCCACTGCGAGGAACGATTCCGCGTGGTCTTTAGACGGAATGAAGTTGATGCCAAGCTTTTTCTCGTCGTTATACGCCTTCATCGCGCGCTCGTTGGTGGTGCCTTGCGTGAAGACCACGGTCTTGCCCTTCAGATCGTCATAGCTTTTGATGCCCGAGGACTTCTTCACCACGATCTTGGTGCCGGTCATAAAGTAGGTCGGTGCAAAAGCCACTTGCTTCTGGCGCTCGATGCTGTTGGTGGTGGAACCGCACTCCACATCGATGTTGCCGCCGGTCAGGATGGGAATGCGCGTCTGCGAGGTCACCGGCACAAACTCAACCTTGAGGTTGGGCATTTTGAGATTGGCCTTGATCGCGTCGGCAATTTTCAGGCAGATATCAACGCCGTAGCCGATGGGCTTTTGACTGTCATCCAGATACGAAAACGGAATCGACGCGTCGCGATGGCCGATTTTGATTACACCGGTATCGCGGATTTTTTTCAGCGTGCCGCCGTCTTGCGCGAGTGCCGCGCCACTGATGCTGGTCAGCGCAACGCCTGCGATCAGCGCGGTAAACAAACTGGTGATGCGTTTCATGGGGAACTCCTCCTGAGAGTTTTTTGGCAAGTGGATGCCAGTCGGTTGGTGCGATGGAATTTTTGAACAGAATCTGGAAATCCGTCATGGCCAGAACGAAGGTGCGTGCAAAGCGTATCTGGTCAGCGGCAGGTTGTCCAGAGGGGATTTAAAATAATGATTTAAAAACAAATACTTACCTAATTCTTACCACTGGATGCTACCCCCATTTAACGCCTCAGCGGCGTGGTGGATGACTGGCCTTTGCGCCCCGTCACGGTGCGCGCCACCACCCCACGCAGGCACGCGCCAGCGCGCGTGTGGCATCAATGCAGTGCGCGGAAACATCCGAAGTAGCATATTCAATCGCCAGCGGAATTTCCGTGCAGCCCATCACCACAGACTGCGCACCGTTATCAAGCAATCGACGCACCGCGCACAATGCCAAGGCGTGCGCCTCGACCAATTCATTGCGTTTGATGTGTTCGATGGCGGGCAGCACCAAATCGCGCTGGTCATCACCGCTGCTTAGCACGCATTCGATACCGCGCGCCGCCAGCCGCGCCTGATAAAAACCGGCGGCCACCGTGCCCTCGGTGGCCAGCAACCCCACGCGCGTGGCGCCACCCAATGCATCGCACGCGGCATCGGCCATGTGCAGGATGGGCAGACCGCCCTCGCGCGACAGATCGTCGAACCAATAGTGCGCGGTATTGCAGGCTATGGCGATGGCTTGCGCACCCGCGTTCTTTAGCGTGTGAATACCCGCCAGCATATGCGGCAAGGGCGACTCGCCATTGCCGACAATCGCCGGCGGCCGGTCGGGCATTTGCGGCACGGAATAGGCGATCACCGGGACGTGCTCCTGATCGCGGCTGGCGGGCGTTTCCTCAATCAGCTTGTGCAGGAAATCCACCGTCGCCAGCGGGCCCATGCCACCCAGTACGCCCAATAGTTTGTTCATGATGTGCCGTAAAATGAAACCACCAACATACTACAGGCCGTGTGAATGACAACCACGAAAACCGCAAAAACGACAAGAACGACGTATGGCTCCATTACGCCGTTCATCACCAAGGACGGCTCGCAAATTCGCGAACTGATGCATCCCGCGCAGCACGGCAATCAAGCGCAAAGTTTCGCCGAGGCCATCGTCGAACCTGGCGCACAAACGCAGTTGCACCGGCATCACGTGAGCGAAGAGATTTATCACATCACCCAGGGCACCGGGCGCATGACACTGGGCAGTACGCAATTCGACGTAGCCACGGGCGACACCATCTGCATCGCGCCCGGCACGCCGCACTGCATAGCCTGCACCAGCGACATGGCGCTGAAAATTCTCTGCGCCTGCGCCCCGGCTTACGCGCACGACGATACAAAAATAATAAATTAAAACAAATACTTACGTTTATTTACACGAAGCGGCGATTTTTGCCCGGTTGCCATAGCACATCTCCACCCGCCGCACCTTCCACGCGGTTTAATGCGCGACTCGCGACGAACAATAAATCCGACAGTCGGTTGAGATAGGGGCAAGCCAGCTCGGGCACCGTTTCACTCCTGGCCAGCGTGATGACCCGCCGTTCCACGCGCCGGCACACGGTACGCGCCACATGCGCGAGCGCGGCAGCGCGCGTGCCGCCGGGCAAAATAAAATCCTTCAGCGCGGGCAGCGTAGCGTTGAGTTTATCGAGCGCGGCTTCAAGGTTTGTCACGTGTGACTCAGCCAAAATGGCGTGCCCCGGCACACTCAATTCGCCACCGAGGTCGAATAAATCGTTCTGCACATCGGCAAAACACACGCGCAGCGTGTCGGGCATGACTTCGCACAAGAGTACGCCGATGCAACTATTCAGTTCATCGATCTCGCCCATCGCCTCGATGCGCGGCGCATCTTTCGCCACGCGCGAGCCGTCGGCCAGCCCCGTTTCGCCGCCGTCGCCCGTGCGGGTGTAAATTTTCGTCAGCCGGTTCGCCATAGAGCTGCCTTAAAAATATCAATAAAAACAAATACTTACGAAACCTCACCCTGTCGGCGCAAAGGGCACGTCGCAGCATCGAAATTCTCGTCGCTGACGCGTTTGAAAATAGCTTCGAGCGCGGCCTCTTCCGTGTCGAAAAAATTATCCATGCCGATGCTGGTTTCAAGCCCGGTACGCCGCAACACGTCCCGTACGGACAATTTCATGCCCGAAAACACCATGGTCATTCCCCGCGCCTGCAGGCGCGCGACAAGATGACGTATGACTTCCTCGCCGGAGCCGTCGATTTCATTGATCGCGTCGCTGACCACCAGAATGTATTGCGCTTTCGGGTGGCGCGCAGCTTCTTCGAGCAGGATGTCCTCGAAGTACGGCACGTTGGCAAAATACAGCGCCCCGTCAAAACGCATGGCGATCACGTACTCGCTGGTGGGCAGCCCGAACAGCCGCGCATCACGCAACGAGCCGTCGGCATGGCGCGAGAGAATGACGACACTAGGATTCATGGTACGGTACAGGTACAGCACCACGGCGAGCGCTGCGCCCACCAGCAACCCGGTATCGAGGTGCGGGGCGAAACCCAATGTGGCGACAAAGGTCACCACCGCGGCTATGCCGTCGTGCCGGTGCGCGCGCCACGCGTGCAGGATGGCCTTGAAATTGATGAGATTTCCCACCGCCATCATAATCACCGCCGCCAGCACCGCTTGCGGCAAGTGGTACAGGGCCGGCGTAAACAGCAGCAGCGTAACCAGCACGATCGCCGCGGTAACCACCGACGACAGGCCGCTCACCGCGCCCGCCGTGAGATTGACCGCTGAGCGCGAAAACGATCCGCTCACCGGAAACGCCTTGCAAAAACCGCTGGCAATGTTGGCGAGCCCCTGCCCGATCAATTCCTGATTCGGGTCGATGCGCTGGCGTGTGCGGGTGGCCATCGACTTTGCCACCGACACCGCTTCCATAAAGCCGACCAGCGTGATGACCAGCGCCGTGCTGAACAGCGCCGACAGCAAGTCCCAACTGATCTTCGGCACGGCGAGACTTGGCACGCCGGGCGGAATCGTGCCGACCACTTCGCCGCCACCGGAGAGATGCACTGTGCCGTTGTCAATTTTGGAGACGCGCCAGATGCGCCCGTCGGTCGGGGCGCCCGCGGGCTTGAGATTCTCGGCGTGATAACGCGGCGTGTCGCCGCTCACCTGCACCAGACGGAACTTGCGCAATTCCGCCAGCCGCAGGCTGCGTTCGCGCTCGATGATGCGGCTCTCGAACAACAGCACATCAACGTCGTAGTGGAGCGCGAGCGTCCGCGGATGGCCCTCAGGATGCTCGCGTGCGAGCTTCTGAATGTCGATTTTCTTCGCCGCGATTTCCCGTTCGAGTTCGACCACGCGCGAGTTGGTGCTCATCACGGCTTCGATCACGACGCGTACCGGCAGATCACCGAAGCCGGCGAGCTCCGCGCGCCCCGTGCGCTCGAACCCGACGGCCCAACTGACCAGCGTGGCCAGGGTCACCGCCGCCAGCACGCCGGGCCATTTCGGCCGGTACTTTTTCATCAACATCATGACGGCAAACGCCGCCAACCCCATGGCGAGCGTCGGCCAGTGCGTGTCGCCGACGAGCCGCAACACGCCCCAGATATCAACCAGGAAATGTTCGCTGCGCCCGACCGACACGCCCAGCAGCTTGTTCAACTGTGACAGCGCGATAATGATCGCCGCCGCGTTGGTAAAACCCACCACCACCGGATGCGACAGAAAATTAACGATGGCGCCCAACCGGAATAGTCCCAGCGCGAGTTCCATGACGCCGACGATCAGTGCCAGCGCAATGGCCAGCGTGATGAACTGCTCGGTGCCGGGCGTGGCGAAGCGCGCCAACGTCGTGCCGGTCAGCAGCGACACCATGGCCACCGGCCCGGTTGCCAACTGCCGCGACGAACCCCACAGCGCACCAATCAACACCGGCAAAAACGCGGCATACAGGCCGTAGTAGGGTGGCAGCCCCGCGAGTTGCGCGTAAGCCATCGACTGCGGCACCAGCACCATCGCCACCGTGATGCCGGCAATAACGTCGGCACGCAGGTTTTCGCGCGACATGGGCCACCAGGCGAGAAACGGAAACGCACGCGGAAGCCAGGGATGCTTGGCGTAGCGATTCGGTGGAGTCAAGTGGCGGCGTCTAGGGTTATCGCGCTCGGCGAGCGCGCGCCGCCCATTATCTGCGATAGCGCCAACAACGGCAATTCGGTTATAATCGTGGCGCTCCGAGCGCCGGGAAGCGCCAGAAAATGCGCTGTCAAAAACGCCTGAACCTTCCCGGGACTATTCACTGGATCACACCGGAGCGCACCGAAAATGACCAACGCTGGGCAGGAGTGACGATGAAGCGGATGCGAAAGGCTGGATTGGGGATGGCTTCCATGTTGACGCTGGTGGCGTCGCTGGGTAGTGGCGCTGCCTGGGGGCAAACGGCCCCGGCGGGTGACGCCGCCAATGGCGCGAAACTGAATTCCATGTGTATCGGTTGCCACAGCATCGCCGGCTACAAAACCGCCTTCCCCGAGGTTTACAGCGTGCCCAAAATCGGCGGACAACACGCCGCTTACATAGTCAAGGCGCTACAAGCCTACAAATCGGGCGACCGCAAGCACCCCAGCATGGTGGGCATCGCTGCCAGCCTGTCAGACAAGGACATGGCTGACCTCGCGGCCTACTACAGCGCCGGCCCCGGTAAAACCGCCAGCAAATAATCCGGAGACAACAACATGAAAAAACTCTCGATACTGGCTACTTTGGCATGCAGCGCAGCACTCATGGTCAGCGGCCCGGCATCCGCCGGAAATCCCGCCGCTGGCAAGGAAAAATCCAAGACCTGTGCCGCCTGTCATGGTGCGGACGGCAACAGCGCCAGCGCAGATTTCCCGAAGCTCGCCGGGCAGTATTACGATTACCTGGTCAAGTCATTGCAAGGGTATAAAGCCGGCACGCGTAAAAACCCGATCATGGCCCCCATGGGCGCCAATCTGTCGCAACGCGATATCGAAGATCTCGCCGCTTATTATTCGTCGCAGCAGGGGCTGGAAATATTCCGTTAAGTTGTTGTTAGTTAAATCTGAAACGTGAGCCAGCCGTCTCGCGTTTCATATGTCGCGCTCCAAGCTTCACTTTTCACGGCCCTTCCACTCACACAAGTCGCGGATCAAACATTCGCCGCACTTGGGTGAACGCGCCACGCAAACGTAACGGCCATGCAGGATCAGCC
>SYEN01000444.1 GCA_005800795.1 Burkholderiales bacterium
GATCGTCAACGACAAGCTGGTGGTCATCACCTACCAGGACATCATGCCCTTGCTCGAAAAACGGGTTATGTCCGAAGTGTCAAATTGTCTAAAGTCTTATGCGAACGCCAATGGTGGCCGTTACCCTTGGCCCGCACTGGTCAGCGACGTCGTGCCCCCATTACAGAACTTTACGAATGCAACGTTTGGCCGAATACCCGATAACCAACTTTCGCGTGTAGGTACCGCCACATCTACACCCGAATTGCTGGCCGCCTGCGCAAGCTCAGACGTAACACCGCCTAGCCGTTGCATGAGCGCCAGTTGGTCAAACGCCTGCTTGCTTCCAACCTCGGGAACGACCGCCTCCTGGTGGAATAACTGGAAGCTGCATGTGTTTTACGGTTTGGCTGATGCCTACAAGCCGATGATTTCATTCACGCAACCGACGCCTACCACCGTAATCCTGAATCCCATTCCGGCCTCCACTGGATGCCCCACTTGCCTAACGGTCTCACCTAACATGACAGCCGACAAGCAGTTTGTCGTTATCCTGGCTGGGAAACAGCTATCTACCCAGCTGCGGCTGACTACCCCAGACAGGGGAAATGCCGCAAACTACCTTGAGGGTGAAAATAACAACGGAGATTCCTTGTTTTCCCGGCAAACAACCAGCCCTACGTTCAACGATACCGTGGTTTCGTTTCCCCCATGACAACCCGGCGCCCTGCAAAACGCATCCTGCACCGTACGATTCATCGCGGCTTTACGTTGATAGAACTGGCCGTCGCCATGTTCGTGATTGCTTTGCTGTTAGGCAGCATCCTCGTGCCGCTTGCAACACAGGTCGAGCAGCGCCAAGTCAGTGAAACGCAAAAGACAATGGACGATATTCGCGATGCTTTGATCGGTTTCGCGGTTGCCAACGGCCATCTGCCATGCCCAGACGCCAGGCTAGATCAGCCGGGCACGACACCTATCGCCGGGCAAAACGACGGCGTCGAAGACTTTGATACAGCTACGGGTGACTGCCAAACCCAATTCAGCACAATTTCCTCCGGCACCTTGCCTTGGGCTACGCTTGGATTAGGAAATCAGGATGCCTGGGGCAACCGCTTTCGCTACATTGTAGTAACGGCGTTCGCAAGGCGAACGCCATCGCCAACCTTTACGACTACGACGCCGCTACCAACTCCGCTGCGGCTTTGCGACAATTCGACGTGTAGCGGCTCGGTACCCTCCACTGTTTCCGTTGCAATAGTCATATCGCACGGAGGTAACGGCTTTAGCGCAATGAATCCCCTTAGTTTAGATCCACTAAGGCGAAACCCACTACCTCCAGCGACAGCACTAGACGAACTAAGAAACACCGACACTACCCTCGACAAAGTCAGCCGCACGAAATCTACACTGGCCGGAAACGAATTCGACGACATGGTGATTTCGTTGTCGAGATTCACCTTGATTAACCGCATGGTCGCCGCCGGGAAACTCCCCTAAGTATTTGATATTATTATATTTTTTATTTCAGCATGTAAATCACTACCGGCGTCCACCTCCAACATTTTCTGCCTCACCCCCATCGGCAACTCCACCATCTCCGCCAGCCGGTAAGCCACCCAAGCCCCGTCTTCCAGCTTGACCGGGCCCGGGAAATTTTCTGCACCCACGCGATCGATCACGCTTTTCACCAGTGTCACGAACTCGGCGTCCGGTTCACACGGTTCCACGTCGGGCAGCATTTCCACATCTGCCGATGTCAGTCCGTTGTCTGCGATGCGGGTTTCCAGCAGCCGAAAACGTTCGCCGCCGCGCGCAAGCAGATGAAACATGCCGGGGCTGGGCATTTCCCATTGTTCTATTGTCGCAAGACATCCGACGATGGACGGCACGGCAGGTGAGCCGACTTCGCGGCCTTCGCGGATCAGGCACACGCCGAACGGCAGGTTGTCGCGGATGCAGACCTTGGTCATGTCGAGGTAACGCTGCTCGAAAATCTTGAGTGGCAGCGCACCGCCGGGAAACAACACCGTGCCCAGCGGGAACAGAAAAATGGTCCGCTGCTCGCCGCGTGGTTTATCTGTGCCGGCGTTCACGACGACAAACCCCGGTGGCGTGTCAGCACCTGCGCGGAATCGCGAAACGATTTCGCCAGTGCTTCGACAAAATATACGGAACGGTGCCGACCGCCGGTGCAACCGATAGCCACGGTAAGGTAACTGCGGTTGTCGCGCATGTATGACGGCAGCCATGTTGCCACAAATTTGCGGATATCTTCCAGCAGACTCTGGGCTTCCGGCTGCGCATCCAGAAACGCGATTACCGCCGCATCCACACCCGTCAGGGGGCGCAGTACAGGGTCGTAGTGCGGATTGGGCAGACTGCGCACGTCAAATACGAGATCCGCATCTAGCGGTATGCCATATTTGAATCCGAACGATTCAAACAGCAGCATCAAGCCATCAGGCGGTGCTGCGACAAATTCTTTCATCCAGGTGCGCAGGGCATTGGCCGATAGGTCGCTGGTATCAATGTGATCGGCTATCTCCGCTGCACCCGAAAGCAAATCGCGGTCGCATGCGATGCATTCGTTCAAAGTTTGCCGCCCGTCTGACAGTGGATGGCGGCGGCGCGTCTCAGAAAAGCGTTTGATCAACGTATCGTCTCTGGCGTCCAGATACAGCATCTTGAAACGTACGCCACGCGCGCGCAGGCTCGCCACATGGGCCGCGAAATCCGTGATGTCCCTACCGGAACGTGCGTCCATGGTTAGCGCCACGCGCTGGTGGCCGGCGGCCACCACGGTATCGATTAGCGCATCGAACATCACCCCGGGAAAGTTGTCCACGCAGTAATAGCCTGCGTCTTCCAGTACGGCGAGCGCGACGCTCTTGCCCGAGCCGGACAACCCGGTGATAAGCACCAGCTCTGTGCCGGGGCAATCAGAGGCGGTCGTCTTCATCGTGAACTGCTTCCATCTGCTGCGATTGACGCTCGATGAACTCGCGCGTGCTGTCCATGCCGCGTAGTTGCAATACGTAGTTGCGCACGGCGGCTTCCGTCAGCACTGCCAGATTGCGCCCCGCCGCCACCGGAATCGATACCTTGCGCAGTTGAACACCCATGATACTTTCGCTGCCGGGTTTTAGCGGCAGCCTCTCGGCGGGCGTTTCGTTGCCGCCCGGGCGTTCCAGATGCACGATGAGTTTCAGCGCCTTGCGCGGACGCAACGCCGATTCGCCGAAGATGGATCGAATGTTCAGCACGCCCAGCCCGCGCACTTCCAGAAAATCCTTGAGCAATTGCGGACAGCGCCCGTCGATATTCTCCGGCCCCACGCGATACAACTCAACCACATCGTCGGCGATCAAACCGCTGCCACGCGAAATCAGCTCCAGCGCAAGCTCGCTCTTGCCCGCGCCCGACACGCCGGTAATCAGCACGCCCATGCCCAGCACGTCGAGCATCACGCCATGCACCGTGGTGCATTCAGCCAAAGCGCGCGCGAGATACGGCCGCAGCATCCACATCAATTCCACGCTGCCCATGGGCGAGATCAACAGCGGCGTGGCGGTCGCGCGTGCGGCTTCCACCAGCACATCCGGCACATGCGACGACCCTGCCACGATGAAACACGCGAGATCACGCGTGGCAATTTCGCGCAGCGTCGCCGCGCACGCCGCAGATTCCATGCCATCTAGATGCTGAATCTCGGATACGCCCAGCACCTGGATCAGATTCGGGTGGATGAAATTCAAATGCCCGATCAGCCCCTTGGACGAATCCTTGGTGAACTCGCTGTCAATTTTTTTATCGCCGCCATCCTCGCCCGCGCGCCACGCCAGTTGCAGGCGCACCTGATTATCCTCAAACAGCCTCGCAATACTAATTTGGGGCATGCGACGACCAGTTGGCAATCAGCGCGTGGATGTCGATGGCGGCTTCCGCGTTCAGCAGCAATTCGCGAAACGGTTTGTCGCTGAACATCTCCGCCAGTTCCGCCAGAATCTGCAAATGCTGATCGGTAGCGCGGTCCGGCACCATCAGCAGAAAAATCAGCGACACGCCCAATCCATCGGGCGCGTCGAACGGAATCGGCGCTTTCATGCGCACCAGCGCGCCGACTGCGTTCTTCAGGCCTTTGACGCGGCCATGCGGAATCGCCACGCCCTGCCCCAGCCCGGTGGAGCCAAGCTTCTCGCGCGCGAACAGGCTGTCGAACACCAGTGCGCGCGCGATGCTGTGATTGTTCTCAAACAGCAGGCCTGCCTGCTCGAAAACCCGCTTTTTGCTCGACATGTCCAGATTGATCAACACATTGGACAAGGGCAGTATCTGTGCAACACGATTCATGAAACCACTTCCCGTTCAGATTATTCCGCTGACTGTTCTGCCGACTATTCTGCTGATGTTTCCGGCTCTGATTGCTGCCTTTTGACGGCATCCCCGTGGCGATGCGCCAGGTTCTTTTCCTTGTGCTTGATAATGGTGCGGTCCAGCTTGTCGGCCAGCGCATCAATCGCGGCATACATATCCTCGTTCGTACTCTCACAGAATATGTCCCGCCCGCGCACGTGCACCGTGGCCTCGACCTTCTGCCGCAATTTGTCCACCGACATGATGACGTTGACGTCAATCAGATGGTCGAAGTGACGCGTGACGCGCCCGACCTTTGCGCTGATGTACTCGCGAATAGCCGGGGTGACCTGAACGTGGTGGCCAGTGATATGCAGGTTCATGATGCGCGCTCCTTTACAGGGTTTTTCTGAGATTGCCGGGTAAAATTTGCAATGACTCACGGTATTTGGCTACCGTGCGGCGAGCCACTACGATGCCTTGCTGCCCAAGAAGTTCGGAAATCTGCGAATCGCTCAACGGTTTGCGCGGGTTTTCGTTGCCCACCAGTTGCTTGATGACCTCGCGTATGGCGGTGCTGGAGGCCACGCCGCCCGCGTCGGTGCTGACATGGCTGCCGAAAAAATATTTCAGCTCAAAAATGCCGCGCGGCGTGCGCATGAATTTATGGGTGGTGACACGCGATACGGTCGATTCGTGCAGTTCCAGCACATCTGCGATTTCGCGCAGCACCAACGGACGCATGGCGATGGCGCCGTGCTCAAGAAAATTACGCTGCCGGTCCACGATGGCCTGCGACACGCGCAAGATGGTGTCGAATCGTTGCTGAACGTTTTTGATCAGCCATTTGGCCTCTTGCAATTGACCACTCATTTGCTGGGAAGTGCCTCGACCTCGCGACAGTATAGCGGCGTACAGCCGATTCACGCGTAATTTCGGCATTGCTTCCGGATTCAGCGCGGCTACCCATAACCCATTGTTTTTATTGACAATTACATCAGGAATAATATAACGGATGTCAGCGCTGGCGTAATCGCGCCCCGGCCGTGGGTCAAGACTGGTAATTAATTTCTGCACCGCGCGCAACGCATTATCGTCGCAGCGCAGCACGCGCTTGAGCTTGGCGTAGTCCTTCCCCGCGAGTACGTCGAGATGCTTCGTCACGACCTCCATTGCCTTATCGCAGTACGGCGTGGCGCCAGGCAATGCAGCCAGTTGCAGGCGCAGGCATTCGGCAAGATCGCGCGCGCCCACTCCCGCCGGTTCGAGATGCTGCACGTGGCGCAACGCGGTGACGAGCTCTTCCGTGTCGACATTCAATTCGCCGGGCAGCATCGCCAACACGTCCTCGAGACTTTGCGTGAGGTAGCCGCTTTCGTCGAGCGTGTCAATCAACAGGCCCGTGAGCGTGCGGTCGCGTTCGGAAAGATTGAGCAGCGCCAGTTGCGACAGCAGATGCTCGCGCAGCGTCGGCGTCTCGCCTGCCATTTGCGGATAATCGCCATCGTCTCCGTCGCGATCATCGCGGTCGCGCGCCGTACCGTAGCTCAGTTCTGACAGCACGTCGCTTTGCGCGCGCTCGCGGCTGTCCGCAACACCGTCATTGTCACCGCTGCCCTCCTGCCTGCCCGCATCGGACGCATCGCCAGTCTGCGGTGCACGGTCGCCTTCGCGCAATATACCGCCGGCGTTTGACATCGCGGCGAACGGATCAGGGCCGTCCTCACCGCGTTCAAGCAGCGGGTTGTCGCGCAGATAGCGCTCGATCTCCTGATCCAGCTCCTGCGTCGACAACTGCAATAGCTTGATCGACTGCTGCAGTTGCGGCGTCAGCGTGAGATGTTGCGAGAGCCGGAGTTGTAACGAATGCTTCATGATCTGTTGGGGCCACGCGGCAGAGCCAGCGGCGACCCGTACTGCGGATTGCCTTGTTTCCTGCCCTGCCTACAAGTGGAAATTTTCTCCAAGATAAACCCGCCTGACGTTCTCATTATCCACTATTTCAGCAGGCGTTCCGTACGCCAGCACCGTGCCTTCGTTGATAATGTAGGCGCGATCACAAATACCCAGGGTTTCACGTACGTTGTGATCGGTAATGACGACACCAATACCGCGCGACTTGAGAAATCCGATGATATTCTGGATATCGATCACCGCGATGGGATCCACCCCGGCGAACGGCTCGTCCAGCAGGATAAAGCGCGGCTCGGTGGCCAGCGCACGCGCGATTTCCACGCGCCGCCGTTCGCCGCCCGACAGGCTGATGGCGGGGTTGTCGCGCAGATGCGTGATGTGCAGATCGCGCAACAAATCATCAAGCCGGTTGGTGATATCCACCTCGCGCCGGATGTGCAGTTCGAGAATCGCGCGGATGTTGTCGGCCACGGTCATGCGGCGAAAGATTGAAGCTTCCTGCGGCAGATACGACAACCCCAATTGCGCGCGGCGGTGTATCGGCATGTGCGTCAGGCGCTTGCCGTCGAGATACAGCTCGCCGCCGTCCATCGGCACCAAACCCACCATCATATAAAAGCACGTGGTCTTGCCTGCGCCGTTGGGGCCGAGCAGGCCGATCACTTCGTGGTTATGCACTTCCAGCGACACATCCTGCACCACCGTGCGCGAGCGGTAACGCTTGCGCAGACGCTCCGCGCGCAATTCGCTGCGCGGTGCGCTGGCGCCGGGCTGAGTGGCCGCGATCACGGACTTGTGCAACAGCGTATTGTCAGGCATCAGATTCGAACGTTGGGCAATCAGCGCGGCGCGATCGGCTCGTCGCGCGGCGCGGCGATACCCTCGGACGCCTTCAGCGGCAGCGAGTGCGGCGAGGCGGGCGCGGGCGCAGCACCCACCGATCCTGTCTTGGACTTGGGCTGCAACACGGTACGCACGCGGCCTTCGGGATTGTTGGCTGACGCAGCCTTGGCACCGCCGCCAATCACCTGAAAAAACTCGGTGATGGCGTCGTACGAAATGTAATCACCGGCAACATTGTCGTCGCCCTTTTTCATTGCCGCGCGCGTGAAAAGCTGAACCTTGTCAGCGCGGCCATCGTATTCGATGCGGTCGCCCCAGCCTTCGATCCATTCATCAACGCCGTCGCGCTTTTGCTTGAAGTAAGCCTGCTTGCCCCATACGATGCCGTGCTTGAAACCTTCCTTGTCCTGACGTACTTCCATGCGGTCGCCGCGAATCACCATGGGTCCCTGCGTCAGCACCACGCTGCCTTCAAACACGGTCAGCTGTTTGGCGTCGTCTACGGTAACCCGGTCCGACTCGACATTGACGGGTTTTTCACGGTCGGCTTTTTCCGCGTACGCGGGCCGCCACGTCATCAGCAGCACGCCGAGCATCAATAAAAATATCTTATAAATCATAAACTTACCTTTTTCCCTGCGCGTTACCTTTGTCGGCCTTACCTGCATCAACCGCAGCCGCGCTATTGTAAACGCCACGCACGCACGCGTTCAATTTAAGAATACGCGTTTCGTTATTAAGTTCCATGCCCACTGCGTCGATGGTCATGCTGGCATCCTGAATCGTGACTGCCTGATCGGTTTTAGCCATGTTGTCATCGGGCAGTAAATGCAGATATTGCGTGGTCACCGTGAGCTCGCTATTGTTGCCGTACGGTGCGCGAGTGGCGCGCACGTCACCGCGAAAATAAATATTGCCGCCGTTGCTCGACACCAGCGCGTGGTTCGAAGTGATGGCAAGGGGCGGGCCCTGGCCAAATGTCATGAAGCGCGGTTTTTCAAGCTCAGTACTGTCGTCGTCCGGGTAATGCACCATGCGCGCGGCGTGCAGCGTATCGCGCACACGGCCGTTGACGTCCATGCGCGTGGCCAGCAATTTATCCACGGTGTAATCCGGGTCGTGCCGCAGCAGTTTTTCACGCGGCGCGGCTGCAGGTTGCACCGCGCGATCCAGCCAATAGGTCAGCGCCGCCAGCAGCACCAGCAGCGCCACCGGAAACAGCGTGGACAGACGTTCACCCATCTGCGGTTAGAGCTTGTGCGCTAGGCAAGATAGCGCGCCAGCGCGGCATCAAGCTTGCCCTGCGCATGCAGCACGTGCTCACAAAATTCACGCACCGCGCCGTGCCCGCCGCCCGCTCGCGTGACGTAGTGTGCGTGCTGGCGCACGATGGCGGGCGCCGCGGGCACCGAGGCAGCAAAGCCGCAACGGCGCATCACCGGCAGATCAATCACATCATCGCCCATGTAGCTGGCCTGCTCCAGTGTGAGCCCCAGTTTTTGCAGCAGCACGTTCATCGCGTCAAGTTTATTTTCAACACCCTGATACAAATGTTCGATGCCCAGATTGCCCGCGCGGTTGGCCACCAACTTCGACTCCCGGCTGGTGATAATGGCAATCGCCACGCCGGATTCCTGCAGCATCTTGATACCGTGGCCATCCTGCACGTTGAATGCCTTGAATTCCTCGCCAGCGTCGGTGTAGTACAACGCGCCGTCGGTGAGCACGCCGTCAACGTCGAAAGCGGCCACACGCACCTGTTTGGCCCGATCTAAAATATTCATATAAAACAAATACTTACAAAAGTGCTACGATGTAGCGATTAAACCACTTTGGCGCGGAACAGGTCGTGCATATTGAGCGCGCCGACCAGCACGCCGGGCGTGGATATTTCATCCACCACCAGTAGTTGATTCACCTTGCTGCGCTCCATGATCTGTACCGCTTCGGCCGCCAGATGATCGGCGCCGAGTGTGCGCGGATTGCGCGTCATCACTTTCGTGATCGGCGTCACCCGCAGATCAAGACCTTTTTCGAGCGCACGGCGCAGATCGCCATCGGTAAAAATCGCGGTGACTTCGCGCCGCGCGTTCACCACCGCCGTCATGCCCATCATGCCGCGCGACATTTCACGCAGGGCATCCATGGCGGTGACCGATTCACTGACAACGGGCACGCCATCCCCTGTGCGCATCACGTCGCGCACCAGCGTCAGCAGCCGGCGGCCCAGCGCGCCACCCGGATGCGACAGCGCAAATTCATCGCGCGTAAAGCCGCGTGCGCGCATCAACGCCACGGCCAGCGCATCACCGAGCGCGAGTGCTGCCGTAGTGCTGGCCGTGGGCGCGAGATTCAGCGGGCACGCTTCCATTTCCACGCCCGCGTACAAATGCACATCGGCCTGCGCCGCCAACGACGACGCGGCGTTACCCGTGATCGCGATCAGCAGCGCGCCCTGACGCTTTAACACTGGCACAATCGCCAGCAACTCACTGCTCTCGCCCGAATGCGA
>SYEN01000445.1 GCA_005800795.1 Burkholderiales bacterium
CCATCACCCGATGGAGTCCCGCCTGCGCGGGAATGACGAGGATATTTAGGTATGCTGTACAGCATTGACCGGGAAACTCCAAATATTATCGCACCCAAAGAAAGCGGCTCATAACCCTGGCCGATACAAACCCGGCGTGATGGAACCCGCCTCACGATCCCGCCAGTACCGCCCCAACACGCGCGCGTGGCACTCTGGCCAGGCGTGATTTTCGTCGAGAAACTCACCAGCCTTGCAACCAAAATGTTCAGAGGCCGCGGCATCAATCACCGTGAGGTGATTGTCCCTCGCCCATGCCGTCAACACGGCTTTGGTGCGCGCCAGGCAACCGCCCAAGGCGGGCACTTTGAACATCTCGGCTTCCAGCCCCGGCACCAGCGGCGGCAACACAAACACCGCCCAGCCGCCGGCCGCCCATACGCGCTGCGCGAACGCCCCCAGGCGTTTCAGGTGTAGGAGGTTGGGCTCTCCCTGCGCGCTACACAAAAATTGCGAGAACTGCGAGCTGGGCGCCGCCATGGCCTGTGCACGCAGGCGGGCGCGTGCATCGCTCAAGTGTTCTTCGCCGGCGAAGGTCCAACTGCCGTCGTAACGAAAGCTCAGACAAGCGCCGCGCCCTATCACGTCAAAGTCGCGTGCCGGCAGGCCGTCGGGGCAGCGGTACTCGGTATCACCCGCTTGAAAAAACACCCGCCGGAAATTCGCCCACGGATCGCTGGTGCGTCCTATGCCACCCAGCGTTCTGCCCAAGATAGCGATTTTCGGTGCTGACAGCGCATCCATAATTTTGCGCGTGAGCGGCACCGCCACGGCGCCGCCGTAGCCCGCCAGTTGCGCGGCAGGCGTCAGATCCACCACCGCCGCCGCGCCCGGCTGATACAACACGCCAATGGCCCAATCCAGGCCGATCAAAAAATTGCGTACTTGCGAATGCTGCCTTTCAATAAACTCCGCCTCGCCGATCACTGCGGCCGTACTGTTGGCGGTGAGCGTGAAGTTATACGCACGCAGCCCGTTCGGAAACATCGCCTCTGTCACGCCCATCAGCGATGAGGCGCCGAGCACCAGCGTGTTGATTTCCGGCAGCCGGTCCGCCAGCCGCAGCGCCTTGAACGGCCGCGAATTCGTCATGGGCGGCGCATAGGTGACGCCGCGGGTGGCTTGCTGCCAGGCGCTGGCTTTCTGCAAAGCCTCAAGGCTGCCCAGCGCGCGCTCGCCCAGCACCAGGTTGAGCGCCAGAATGACACCCAAAGCCGCCACGAAAACTCCAATAAAAACAAATAGATAGCGTTTTGCCGCCGAAACCGTTAAGACAACAACAAGCGTCATCAGCAGCGCCCGGCTAACGCGTTATCGGCGCCGCGGCCACGCATTACACGCGGCGACTACGGCCTCGACCTGCGCGTCACTCATCACCGGGCTGATGGGGATGCTCAACACTTCACGATGGATGGCCTCGGTGATCGGATACGAACGCTCACGCCACTCCCGATACGCCTGCTGGTGATGCGGCGGCAGCGGATAATGAATCAGCGTGCCGATGCCGGCGTGGTGCAGATGGGCTTGTAAGGCTTCGCGCGCCGGGCTGCGCACCACGAAGACGTGCCACACCGGTTCATTGTGATCGCCGGCAACCGGCAAAGTGATGTGCGGATGTTGAATCTCGTAGAGATATCGCGCGGCAATCGCGCGCCGCCGCTGATTGTCGGCATCCAGCCGCGCGAGCTTTACGCGCAACAGCGCCGCCTGCAATTCATCGAGACGGCTGTTGACGCCTTTGTAGAGGTTTTCGTATTTCTTGTGCGAGCCATAGTTACGCAACGCCCGCAGCGTGTCGGCCAGTGCGCTATCGTTGGTGGTCACCGCACCCGCATCGCCCAGGGCGCCGAAATTCTTGCTGGGGAAAAAACTGTGGCCGCTGGCGTCCCCCAGCGCGCCCGCGCACACGCCTGCATGCTGCGCGCCGTGCGCCTGCGCGCTGTCTTCCAGCACTTTCAAGCCGTGTTTGCGCGCCACCGCGTTGATCGCTGTCATGTTCGCAGTTTGGCCGTAGAGATGCACCGGCAGGATGGCGCGTGTACGCGGCCCCACGTGCTGTTCGATCAACGCCGCATCGAGATTCATGGTGGCATCGGGCTCCACCAGCACCGGGGTCAATCCGTTCCCGGTTATGGCGAGAATCGTCGCGATATAGGTGTTGGCGGGCACGATTACTTCATCACCCGCCTTCAGCACGCCCAATTCCAGCCACGCGCGCAGCACCAGCACCAGCGCATCCAGCCCGTTGCCAACGCCGATGCAATGGCGCGTGCCGCAGTAAGCCGCGTATTCCGCTTCGAATGCTTCCACCTCTTTGCCCAGCACATACCAGCCGCTGTCGAGCACACGGGTGAACGCCGCGATCAGCGCTTCGCGGTCGCGCGCGTTAATGCCGCCAAGATCAAGAAACGGGATAGGCAAATTATTCAATAAAAACATATACTTACAATAGGCCTCGGTCAACCGCGCGCGCAGGGTTGCCCACCACCGTGGCCCCCGCCGGCACATCGCGCGTCACCACCGCGCCCGCGCCGACCAAGGCATTCTCGCCGATGGTCACGCCGCCCAGCACGGTGGCGTTGGCGCCAATGGAAGCCCCGTTGCCGATCACGATGCCCTGAAACACCTCGGGGTAGCGCTTCGAGCGTGGATACTTGTCGTTGGTAAACGTGGCGTTGGGGCCGATGAACACATCATTACCCACGCGCATGCCATCCCACAAATACACGCCGCATTTCAGCGTCACGCGGTCGCCCATCACCACGTCGTTTTCGACAAAGCAATGCGCATTGAGATTGCAATCGCGGCCGATAGTTGCGCCGGCCAATACCACGGTGTGCTGCCATACTTGCGTGCCGGTGCCGACGTTGGTTGTCTGCACCTCAGCAGTGGGGTGGATGCGCGTCACCGGCAAGCCGCCTTGAAAGCATCATAGTTGCGGATGTAGTCAGCTTCGTCATACCAGTTATCCGCCAGCACCAGCAACACGCAGCCTTCAGAGAATTCGTACATCTCGTGCCACACCATGGGGTCCAGCAGCAGCCCCTGCGTGTTGCGCGACAACAGGATTTCCTCGCGTGATTGACCATCGTCGAGCAACACCTTGCACGAACCGGAGAGACACACCATCAGTTGCCGCAATGTGTGGTGAGCATGGCGGCCCCGCCGTGCTCCCGGCAGCGTGCCATAGATGTAATACGTGCGCTTCACCGGAAACGGCACGTTGCGCTCCCCTTCCAGCGCGACCAACCAGCCCAAATGGTCGCCGCGTTGTTCGAACTCGATGGTCTGCGCGATACTCATGAACGGGGATTCTCCGCCAGGCGCATGCTCCAGCGCGAGCCGAAATAATTCACCGGCAGCATCAGCGCGGCGGTGACAAAAATGGCGATGCGCGCGTGCAGCCCAAGGTGCTCGATCAACGCATTGTTGAGCAACGTACCAGCCAGACCGCTCATACCGTAAAACAGGGCAAACACCACGAAACGCCGCCACGACACGGTTGCGTGAAACACATGCCGCGCATAGGAGAAATACGCCCACACAATACCAGCGGCGTAGGCCAGCACATACGCAGGCGCGTGATTCATCACAAACAGAGCTGCCTGATACACCGCAATGGAAAAAAGTGTGTTGACTGCACCCGCTGCCACGAAGCGGGCGACGGACGGCCATCGGGCTTCGTTAGCCATCATGACGTTTCCCGCGTCACCCGTGTTACTCATGGCGGCCATCAAACGCGCTACGCGCACGCACGATGCCCAGCGGCCGCTGCTTGGTGTTCTCGTACGCCCGCCATACGTAATTGCCGACGATGCCCAGACCAAACAAAATCAGCGACGCCGAAAACAGGATGGTCACCATGATCGCCGTATAGCCCTGCACCGGAATCATCCCCAGCAGCCGTGCCGCGATCAGCGCGATGCCCAGCAGCAAAAACACCACCGTGCCAGCGAAACCCATCAGGGTGAGCAACGTAATCGGAATGTCGGTAAACGAAAAAATACTGTCGAACAGGTAGTTGATTTTCTTGCGCAAGGTCCAGCCGCTCTTACCTTCTTCACGTGCGAGACGCTGATACGGAACCTCCACGCGCGGGAAGCCGATCCAGTATAGTTGCGCCACCAGCGAGCTGTGCGCCTCGTCCAGTGCCATCAACGCGTCCTTCGCCTTTGAGGTGACGGCAAACATATCGACGCCGCCCGGCGGCATCTCCGGGTTGATCAACACGCGATACAGCCCCCAGAACACGCGGCTGGGGACTTGCTGGCGCAGCGCGTCATTGCGCCCGGCGCGTGTGCCTACCGCGACGTCGTGGCCTTCGCCAAGCACGCGAAAAAACTCTGTTACCAGCGAAGGCGGCTCTTGCAGATCGGCAGCCATCACCGCGATAAAACGGCCACGCGCGGCGGCTAGCCCCGTGCGGATGGCGGTGAAAGAACCGAAGTTGCGTGACAAAGCAATGAGTTGCGAGGGCAACGCGAACGCTGGCAAATGCTCGGCAAGCCAGGCCTCGGAGCGATCTGGGCTGCCATCAATCACGAACACCACCTCCAACGTGCCAGCGGTTCCGGCGGCGATGCCGCGCACAGCCTCCAGCACGCGCGGCAAGAACGACTCGTTGCGGTAAACCGGAATAATCAGGGAATAGCTGATCGTCATTGAGACGGGCGCGCGTTATGTCGAAGATACTGTGGAGCGTCGTGCGATAGGTGTTTGATTATACGATTTATTTTCCGGGGTAACGCCACGCCAGGCTAAATCCCGACCTCACGCATCACCCCTCGCCGCACCAGCCGCGCCGGGTTGCCGCTCAACACGCAATTGGCGTCGTTGAAATCGCCGCGCACCAGCGCACTTGCGCCGATGACCATGCCCTTTGCCAAGCGCGTGTCCTTGGCGATGGTTGCGCCGAAACCGATCCACACGCGTTCGCCGATGATGATGGGCGCGGGCGGGTTGATCCAGTTTTTGTCCGCGTCATACAGCTTGTGAAAGTCGTTATCGACCAGGGTCGCATCCCACGAAATCAGCGCGTCGCGCCCGATGATGATTTGCTTCGCACAATAAATCGACACGCGCGCATTGGTCAGCACGTTGTCGCCGAGCTCAAGTTCTCCGGAACATACAATGCTCGAGCCGGGCCC
>SYEN01000446.1 GCA_005800795.1 Burkholderiales bacterium
ACGATTATTCCGCGCGGCCGTGCGCTGGGCTTGACCTGGGTGTTGCCGGAGCGTGATCGCATCAGCCAGTATAAAAATCAGATGCTGGCGCAGATCAGTTTTCTGTTTGGCGGACGCATTGCCGAAGAATTGTTCGTGCACGATATTTCCACCGGCGCATCCAACGACTTCGAGCGTGCGACTGAACTGGCGCGCGCCATGGTGACGCGCTTCGGCATGTCGGATTCTTTGGGGCCGATGGTGTATGGCGAGAACGAAGGTGAAGTATTCCTGGGGCGTTCGATTACGACACACAAGAACGTGTCGGAAACCACCATGCAGAAGGTGGATGCGGAAATCCGCCGCATCATCGACCAGCAGTACGCCGTCGCGCGCAAGATCATTGAAGACAATCGCGATAAAGTAGAGGCCATGACCCGCGCGCTGATGGAATGGGAAACCATCGACGCTGATCAGATCAAGGACATCCTCGAAGGGCGCACGCCGCGCTCGCCCAAGCCGGTGCAGTCAGCACCGCCGCCAGCGAACGATCCGACGCCGCCCAGTCCCGCAGCGCCCACACCAGCGCCGGAGGCGTAAGCAGGGCTTGAAGGGTGAAGTGTGAGGGGGGTATCGCCAGCGCGCTTTGCCCCCCGAATTTTTTCCTTCGATTATGATTTTTCTTTCCTGCGGCAGATTCAAGCTCCCGCTAACTCGCCCATTGATCATGGGAGTGATCAACGCCACCCCGGATTCCTTCTCGGATGGTGGGGAATTTATTGAATTAAATCAAATACTTACGAGAGCGGATAGGCTGATTGCCGAGGGCGCCGACCTCCTCGATATCGGCGGTGAATCGACGCGACCTGGTGCGGCTCCTGTACCGCTGGAGGAAGAACGCCGCCGGGTATTGCCCGCGTTGGAAAAACTGGCGAGCGGTGGCGTGCCGGTTTCCATAGATACGCAAAAGCCCGAGCTGATGCGGGAAGCTGTCGCAGCTGGCGTGTCCATGGTGAATGATGTCAATGGGTTTCGCGCGCCGGGAGCGTTGGAGGCCGTGGCCGGTAGCGATGCCGCGATTTGCATCATGCATATGCAGGGCGAGCCTCGCAACATGCAGGCGAATCCAGGTTACGGCAATGTCACGGCGGAAGTTCGCCAATATCTTTCGCAGCGTGTGCACGTGGCTGAGGCTGCGGGCATCTCGCGCGAACGCATTGTCATCGACCCGGGCTTTGGCTTTGGCAAGACCTTGGCGCATAATTTGACCTTGCTGAAAACCCTTAAAGAACTGGATGGTGTGGGCGGTGCGTTGCTCGCCGGGCTGTCACGCAAAACCATGCTGGGTGCCATCACGGGGCGTGAACCGGCGTCGCGCGTACACGCCAGCGTTGCTGCTGCGTTATTGGCTGTACAACACGGTGCGAACATCGTGCGCGTGCACGACGTGGGCGCGACGCGGGATGCGCTAGCAGTGTGGCAGGCGGTGATGCACGATTCAGTGGCGAGGCTGGAGCATTAAGGATTGAGTAGCGCCTCGAGGTATGTCAATCCTGATAACTAAGACAACAATGACTCGAAAATATTTCGGTACGGATGGCGTGCGCGGCAAGGTGGGCAAGGCCCCAATCACGCCCGACTTTGTAATGCGTCTGGGCTACGCAGCAGGCCGTGTGCTGGCCTCGCACGCGCGGCACGGCGAACGCGCAGCCGTGCTTATCGGCAAGGACACGCGCGTATCCGGCTACATGTGTGAATCGGCGCTGGAGGCAGGCTTCACCAGTGCCGGCGTTGACGTGGCGCTGGTGGGGCCCATGCCCACACCAGCGGTGGCGTACCTGACGCGGGCACTGCGCATGTCATCGGGCGTGGTCATCAGCGCGTCGCACAACCCCTACGACGACAACGGCATCAAGTTTTTCAGCGGTGAGGGCGAGAAGTTGCCTGACGCTGATGAATCTGCCATAGAAGCGCAACTCGATCTGCCCATGTATTGCGTCAATTCGGCGGGGCTGGGAAAGGTGCGCCGCATTGATGATGCCGCCGGGCGATACATCGAGTTTTGCAAAAGCACTTTTCCCAACGCGCTGAATTTGCGCGGATTGAAGATCGTGGTGGATTGCGCGCATGGCGCGGCCTATCACATCGCCCCTCTGGTATTTCACGAGCTGGGCGCTGAGGTTGTGGCCATCGGCGCGCAGCCGAATGGTTTCAATATCAATGATAAAGTTGGAGCGTCCAGCCCGGCGGCGTTGCAGGTAGCTGTAAAGGCGGCACACGCTGATCTGGGCATTGGGCTTGATGGCGATGCCGACCGTCTGGTGATGGTGGATGCCAGTGGCACCGTCTACGATGGCGATCAGTTGCTGTATGTGATCGCGCGAGATCTTCAACGCCGCAAACGGCTGACTGGCGGCGTCGCCGGTACGCTGATGAGTAATCTCGCATTCGAACATGCGCTGGCGGCCATCAACATTCCGT
Organism: Burkholderiales bacterium; assembly: GCA_005800795.1. Taxonomy (GTDB): domain Bacteria; phylum Pseudomonadota; class Gammaproteobacteria; order Burkholderiales; family SG8-41; genus UBA5216. The sequence continues at coordinate 2,461 of SYEN01000446.1, forward strand.
TCGCGCGCGCGAAGGTGGGCGATCGATACGTTCTGGAACTGCTGCAGCAACGTGAATGGCGCGTGGGTGGTGAAAATTCGGGCCACATCTTGTGCCTCGATCAGCACAGCACCGGCGACGGCATTATTGCCGCGCTGCAAGTGTTGCGTGCGCTGCGTGAAACCGGCATGTTGCTGAAAAAAGCCTGTGCGCCGGTGAAGCTGTATCCGCAGGTGATGATCAATGTACCGCTCAAGCAGCGTGGAGGGAAAGCGGCGAATCCGCAAGTGGACGCCATCGTACATACAGCGGAGAAGGCATTGGCCGCCGATGGCCGGGTTCTGCTGCGGCCCTCGGGTACCGAACCGGTGATTCGTGTGATGGTCGAGGCCCGCTCGCGTGCGAAGGCGAGCCACTGGGCGCATGCGATTGCTGATGTGGTGGCAAAACAATGAAGTTTACTCAGGAGTCAAGCATGCGGACATGGCGTACGGCAGTGCTGTTGGGCGTTTTGGCGGGTGTGTTGGCGGGCTGCGAAGGCGCCATCACGGGCACGGAGGTCGCCCGGGTGGCGTTGCAGCCTGCTGCCAGCGGCGAGCGCGGGGCATATGCGCCGGTGAAATTTACGCTGGGGCCTGAGATGAATCCCGTGGCCTTTAATTTGCGCGGGGATTTTACGCAGGAGCCGCACGAATTCGGCAAATGGAATTCTTATCGCGCCGTGCTCACGCACAACGGCGCCACCGTCGCCACTCGCAACTTCAATGTCAATCATCCGGTCAATAATCCGCAGGACAATACACCGCCGCCCACCGGCACGGTGCACACGCTGCTTTACGCAGATTTGTCCGCCAGTGGTGAATATGAATTGACCATTACGCCGTCAAGCCCTGTGGCGATAACGCTCAAGGAGCCGAGCGTCGATGCGCGGCGTAACGTGCAGCGTCCGCCGCGGTAACGTGCTTGCTGTAGCCTTCGACGCTTCGGAAAATTTTCGTAAATATCTGTTGGTAATTAGGGCGAAACGTAACCAAAGTAGAGTTTCAAGAAAAGCTTAAAAACGTTGTCGTTGCGGTGATTGTATCGGTATTCGATTTCCTTCAGATACATCGGGAAATAATACTTCGACACGCCGCGATAGTTGTAA
>SYEN01000447.1 GCA_005800795.1 Burkholderiales bacterium
GGGCCGGAAATCGCGCCGCCGCCGAAGCGACGCTCGCGACGTCATTGCAGTTTTCAATGGGGGAACGGGCAAAAAAACCCAACTGATGCCCAATGCTGGGATAAAACCGCGTCAGCAAGTCCGCGTGTAACCCGTTGAATCAATGGGAATTGAAATTTCGCGCTTGCGGACTTCGACCCCGGTGACGAGGGCAGGGCGGAGAGAATAACGGCTGCGGGTTTACCGCACTTTCGGAGGGCCTGGATCCCAAGGACTTGTCAGAACTGATGAATGGATTTTTGACGCCGCTCACTGAGGTAATCTTTAAGCATCATGGCACCGTCGACAAGTATATGGGTGACTGCATCATGGCGTTTTGGGGAGCGCCACTGGCGAACCCGGAGCATGCGCACGCAGGCGTGGTCGCGGGACTTGAGATGCATCGTGTTTTGAACGAGTTGCAGCCCAAGTTCAAGGAAAAATATAAGCTGGAGATCAAGATTGGTGTTGGCCTGAACACCGGGCGCATGAGTGTCGGTAACATGGGCTCGCAGATTCGCCGTGCTTATACTGTGATGGGTGACGCCGTAAATCTGGCTTCGCGTCTTGAAGGTATCACCAAGGAGTACGGCGCGGACATTATCGTTGGCGAGGAAACGATGAAGGCGGCGCCAGAATTGGTGTTCCGCGAACTGGATCGTGTGCGCGTCAAAGGTAAGGAAAATGCGGTAACCATCTATCAGCCGATTGGCCTGCGAAGTGAAGTGAGCGCAGACACCATCAAGCTCCTGGAAGCGTTCCAGGAAGCGCTGGCTACCTACCGGCGGCAAGAATGGGATAAGGCAGAGTCGTTGCTCAAAGTGCTCAAGGAAACGTCGTATGGCAACAAGCTCTATGATCTGTTTTTGTCGCGCATACCGGTTTTGCGTGAAAAGGACCTTGGCCCGAACTGGGATGGCGCCTTCACATTTGAAACAAAATAGCTTGGCGACGGTCGGTAAAGGGTAGCGGGCTCGCGGTTGAGGCGGTATTTTCGGGTAGCTGCGGGATGTCCTGTCCCTGCGCCGTTCGTCATACCGGAAAACTGTTTCGGCTCCATTCTGTTCTGAAATCCGCTTTGGCTGACTGTTCTACACGTATTAACCAGGTTTTTAACGTGGTCACGCTGGAACTCATTTGGAAATCAGGTACAAAACCAGCGAAATGTGGCGCGCTTTCGGTAAACTGGTTACCTTCGTATTGATCTCGAAGCGTTGAGGCAGAATACCACGGTAAAGGGCAGTTGGTTCGATGGCTGCACAGCGAACGCGCAAGTTATGCTACCGTGCCTGTCTGCACGAGTAACATTATTTACATAAATTTAGTTGCGGGGACGATATGAGCTCAGTACTCCAGTCCAAACCGGTGACTCAGGATCCCATGGCGGAAAAGCTGGGATTCCAGCAGCGGCTTCAGGGACTGACCAACAAGATTCACGCGTCGAAGAATGTCGAAGAAATTCTCATCGAACTGTCGACCGAAATGTGCGGTCTTTTTTTTTCGGATCGGTTGACGATCTATATGGCAAGAGAAGACAAATCCTCGATTATTTCCAAGGTCAAGATCGGCTTGAATTCCTTCAAGGACATCAAGCTCCCGGTCAATGAACAGTCCGTGGCGGGGTTTGTCGCGGTAAACAAGCGCGTGCTGAACATTCGCGATGTTTACGATGATGCCGAGTTAAAGTCACTGAACCCGCAGTTAAATTTTCTAAAGGCGGTGGATGCAAAGACCGGTTATCGTACCAAGCAGATGCTGGTGGCGCCCATAGCGGAGGCCAAGACCCGTGATCTAATCGGCATCGTTCAGATCATAAACACCAAGAGTGGACAGCCTTTCCCCCAGTTTATGGAGGAAGGCGTGCTGCATCTGTGCGAAACCATGGCTATTGCTTTCCGCCAGAAGCAGGGTGCTTCCACGGTGCAGGTGAGGGGAAAGTACGATGCGCTGGTTGCCGATTCCGTGATATCCGGTGAGGAGCTGGAACTTGCTCAGCGATCTTCACGGCGCAAGAATATCGACCTGGAAACGGTGTTGATCGATGAGTTTCAGGTAAAGGTTCCCGTGCTGGGTGCGGCACTGGCCAAATTTTTCGGTGTCGAGTACGAGTCCTTCAAGCAAGGCCGCATCAAACCCCCCGACTTGTTGCGCAATATGAGCCGGGAGTTTTGCCTGACCAATCAATGGATACCGCTGGACGATTCCAAGGATGGCATCATGGTCATGACGCCGGATGTCGAGCGCACGCGTGCCTCGCGCATGGTGGCGAATGTTTACCCGAAGAACAAGATCATTTACCGCGTCACGACGCAGCGCGAATTTGTCTCGACGCTCGATCATATGTTCGGCGCCAGTACAGCATTGGCGGATTCAGGCAACATCGATGACCTGCTGGGTGGTCTTGACGACGATAACGAGGCGGTCGACGCGGGCGGGGATGATATTGCCAGCGCAGCCAGCGACAACGAACTGGTCAAGCTGGTGAACAAAGTCATCATCGACGCTTATCAACAGGGCGCGTCAGATATACACATCGAACCGTATCCTGGCAAAGCCAAGACGGAGATTCGGTTTCGCAAAGATGGTTCATTGATGCCTTACATTCAGGTGCCTGCCAGCTATCGCAAAGCGCTCGCTGTACGCCTGAAAATCATGTGCGATCTGGATATCTCCGAGCGGCGCAAGCCGCAGGACGGCAAGATCAAATTCAAGAAATTCGGGCCACTGGATATCGAGTTGCGTGTAGCAACCATTCCCACCGCGGGTGGTGTGGAAGACATTGTGATGCGTATTCTCGCGGCGGGTGAACCGATACCGCTGGATAAGCTGGGGCTTTCAAAACGCAATCATCAACAGTGCGTGGCGGCAATTGAAAAGCCGTACGGATTGTTTTTTGTGTGTGGTCCGACGGGTTCAGGAAAAACAACCACCCTGCATTCTGTGCTGGGCTATCTCAATAAATCGGACACCAAAATCTGGACGGCCGAAGACCCTGTTGAAATCACGCAGAAGGGTTTGCGGCAGGTTCAAATCAACAAGAAAGCCGGTTTGGAATTCTCCATCGTAATGAAGGCTTTTCTTCGAGCCGATCCAGACATCATCATGGTCGGTGAGATGCGCGACAAGGAAACGGTGTCCACCGGTATTGAAGCGTCGCTCACGGGTCACTTGGTGTTTGCCACATTGCATACGAATAGCGCACCGGAATCCATTATTCGTCTGCTTGACATGGGTATGGACCCGTTTAACTTTGCCGATGCGTTGCTGGGGATATTGGCGCAACGTCTGGCCAAGCGCCTGTGCGGTAAGTGCAAGCAACCGCATCCGGCCACGGACGAGGAAATCAACTCGTTGCTCGACGAGTATTCGCTTGAACTACTTAACACGGAACCGTGGAAGAAAGACGCAAAAGGCGAGCGCGCGAAACTGCTGGAGTTCTGGCACAAGGAGTTTGGCGATACGAATGGGCGCCTGGTTGTGCATGACGCCAAGGGCTGCGATACGTGCGGCGGCACGGGTTACAAGGGGCGCGTGGGTTTGCACGAATTATTGATTGGCACGGATCGGGTCAAGAAAGACATTCAGGAACACGCACGCGTGGCGCAAATGTTCGCCACTGCGCTCGAAGAAGGCATGCGCACACTGAAGCAGGACGGCATCGAGAAGGTTTTGATGGGTATTACCGACATCAAGCAGGTGCGGGCGGTTTGCATCAAGTAATCAGGTCTTGATTCGATGAACGAAAGCGTGCCGGCACTGGATCATTCGGGGTTGACTGATCGGTTGGAGCAGTTGCTCGGCATTGGCGTCGCGCTGTCGCGCGAGCGCGACATCAATAAGCTGCTGGAAATCATATTACTCGCGGCTAAGGAAGTGACCAACGCGGATGGCGGAACGCTGTACCGCATGGACGGCAAGGTGCTGAAATTTGCCATTGTGCGTAACGATAGTCTCGGTATCGCGATGGGTGGTACCACCGGCGTCGAAATACCCTTTTATCCGATTCAGTTGTTTCTCGAGGGTGGCGAGAAAAATACCAAAATGGTGGCGGCGTATTCAGTGCATAGCAGCCAGTCGGTGAATATTGCCGACGCGTACACGGACGAAGGGTTTGATTTCAGCGGTACCAAGGCGTTCGACCGAAAAACGGGTTACGGGTCGCATTCGTTTTTAACCGTGCCGATGAAAAATCATGAAAATGAAATCATTGGAGTTTTACAGCTTATCAATGCCAAGAATCTAGCAAGTGGCAAGGTGCAGCCGTTTTCCGCGTCCGACCAGCATCTTGCCGAGTCGTTGGCTTCGCAAGCGGCCATTGCGCTGACCAACCGGCTGCTGATTAATCATCTGGAGGCGCTGTTTGAGTCCTTCATCAGTCTGATTAACGCAGCAATAGACGACAAATCGCTCTACACCGGCGGCCATTGCAACCGCGTGCCGGAACTGACCATGATGCTCGCTGATGCCGTAACCAAGACCCGCATCGGCCCGCTCAAGGATTTCGCCACGACCGAGCGCGACCGCTATGAGTTGCGCATTGCCGGTTTGCTGCATGATTGCGGAAAGATCACGACGCCGGTGCACGTGGTGGATAAAGCAACCAAGCTCGAAACAATCTATGACCGGATAACGCTGGTGGATACCCGGTTTGAGATCATCAAGCGTGACGCGCAAATTGCGGCATTGCGTGGCGAAATCACAGAAGCGGAGCTTGAGTCGACACTGAGAAATATAGACGAGGATCGAGAGTTTTTGCGCCGCACGAATATCGGAGGCGAATTCATGCGCGACGAAGATGTGGCGCGGGTAAAGCAGATTTCAACGCGTTATCGCTGGATGGACTCCGGCGGCACAGCAGGCGATTTCCTGTCTGAGGATGAAGTAAAGAACCTGACCATACGTGCCGGTACGCTCACTACCGATGAACGTCAGGTCATCAATCACCACATCGATTTGACCATCGAGATGTTGGAGGCCTTGCCTTGGCCCAAGCACCTAACCAATGTGCCTGAATACGCCGGTGGGCATCACGAACGTATGGACGGCAAGGGTTACCCGCGCGGGCTAATGCGCGAGCAGATGTCCGTGCAGGCGCGCTGCATGGGTATTGCCGATATCTTCGAGGCGCTAACGGCCAAGGATCGGCCCTACAAGAAGGGAAAAACCCTCACTGAGTCGTTGAGTATTCTGGGCAAAATGAAACTTGGCCAGCATGTCGATCCCGATTTGTTTGACGTTTTCATGTGGGAGCGCGTGTATGAGACGTATGCCAAGCAGTACATGTCGGTAGAGCAGATTGACGACGTTGATTTATCCAAAATTCCTGGTTACGTCGTGCCGCCTCCCGATTGAATGTTTGCCTTGTGACAAGAATTGTCAGCGTACGCCTAAAATTGCAAGGGACTGTTTTATTTCAGGGTTCTTGAGCTTTTTATGGCGTTTAAATATTAGCTTTATCAGCATGTGTTGAGTTATTACGACCCTTTAGGAGGTCATATATTGGAGTTATTTTAAGTATTTGTTTTTAAAGGACTTTTTGATTTTTTTGTTAAGATCAATTGTTGGCACTTAACTTGCTCCAATGTCTGCGCAAGTCTGATTTTCTTTGTTGTTTATCTGTTTAACCCAAAAGGAGTACTTAATGAAACGTGTTCAAAAAGGTTTTACCTTGATCGAGCTGATGATCGTGGTCGCGATTATCGGTATTCTGGCGGCTATCGCCATTCCGGCGTATCAAGATTATGTGTCCAAAGCCAAGGTCGGTTCTGCGTTGTCGGATATTCGCGGTGGTCAAACAGCGTATGAATTGCTTGCCTTGCAAGGCGATACCATTGACCTCACTACTGTCGGTCTGAAGGCTGCCACGGGTAACTGCACTGCGATCGCCGTGATCGCGCCCGTTGCAAGCGCTGCGGCGCCGGCGATACTTTGCACAATCGCTAATCCTGGCGGCTTGGGTGCCGGTGCCACGATCCAGATTGATCGCGCTGCCACAGGCCTTTACAGCTGCGTTACTTCCGTTGCTACGAAGTTCAAGCCGACTGGCTGCACCTAATCTAGTACAGCTTTGAGTGCGGGCTCTGTTACCGTCCGCAAATCACTGGCAAGACCGGCAACGCCACCTTCGGGTGGCGTTGTTGTATCTGAAGCTTGAAAAAGGAAACCCATGAGTTTTTCCCGCAGAGTATGGGCGTTGTACCTGCTGCTGGCATTGCTGGCAGGGGCGGCTTTGTATTGGCCGTGGCTGCGTAACCCTACATTTTTTGATGATACGCGGTACTTTCAGGGGAATGCCCTGAACGAGATTTTTATTCAGGGGTTTTCGTTCACCACACGCTGGCTTCCGTACTTTGTCACCGCTTGGATAGATCTTATTTTTGACGATAAGATATTTGCGCAACGGGTTTTTAGTCTTGCACTGCACTTGACGACGGCCTATGTGTTGTACGCTTTAATAAAGCAGATCAGCAGCCACGCGGCGCCTCATCACAACAATGAGCGGGCGGCAATCGTAGCTGCCCTGCTGTTTGTGCTGCATCCGCTGGCGGTATATGCCGCCGGTTACCTCATTCAGCGAACGATCCTGATGGCGACGCTGTTTGGGCTGTTGTCGCTAAACACCTACTTTGACGGCCTGACTTCCCGCAAAAAGGGGTACTTTATCTTTTCGGCCCTGTTTTATTTTCTGTCGGCTTACAGCAAGGAACATGCGCTGCTGTTGCCGGCCGCCGCGTTGGCATTAACACCGCTGGCCGTTGCGAGGGAAGCTTTGTTCTCGCGCGAAACCCTGCAGCGAGTCTTACTGCCCGTGGCACTGTACACGCCGATTTTCACGCTCGTGGTGCTTGAAAAGCTGAGTTTGCTCGGACGCCCCTATGAGCCGCTTGTGGATCAACTGCTTGATATCCAGGATGTTTCACAAGACAAAAACACCTTGTGGTTGTTAAGCGTCATGACGCAGGCAGCGCTCTATTTTAAGTATCTGTTGTTGACGCTGGTTCCCAATCCCGACTGGATGTCGGTGGATATGCGAGCCCCGTTTGCCAGACAGCTTGCCGAACCCAAATACATTGCGGCGGTAATCGCGGTAGCAGCCTATGGCGGCGTGGCGGTTCGCTCGCTGATGAAGAGAGGAAGAGCGGGTGTGGCGGGGTACGCGCTACTGGCCCCCCTGTTGATGTTTTGCGTCGAGTTTTCCACCGTTAGAATTCAGGAGCCGTTTGTTTTGTATCGCACGTACTTGTGGGTTCCCTTTTTGTTTTTGCTGGTGCCGGTACTAACCAATGGCATTCAAGGCAGGATTTTCTGGCCGCTGATGCTCGGAATTGCCTTACTTCTGGCCGTGGCATCGACTGACAGGTTGCGCAGCTTTTCCAGCGACCAGGCGATCTGGGACGATGCTGTCAAAAAACTGCCGGATACGCAGACACCGGGTGCTGCCCGTGCCTACAACAACCGCGGGCGCGCGAGGCTACGCAGTGGCGATGCGCAAGGGGCTATTGACGATTGTACGCGAGCTATTGCGTCGTACGACAAATACCAGACGGCATATCAAGTGCGCGCGTTCGCCCATCTGAAACTGGGGGACCATCAAGCGGCGATACGGGATGCGCAAACTGTCGCCAAGCTGTTTCCCCATGACGTCAACGCCTTCACGCTCTTGGGCGTCATGTACCGCGGCGCCGGGCAACTGGACAAAGCCATTGAGAATCTGGAAGTCGCTTGTTCACGCAAATCGTTTACCGCGTGCTATGAGCTCAAGGTAGCCGAAGCACTGCTGACTGAAAGCGGCAATACGCAGAAGCCGTAACCGGACCTTATTGCCTGTTCACCGGCGACCCCGCGTCAATCAAATACGCCACCACATGCGCGATCTGCTCCGGGGTGAGAAAACCGTTTGTACCCAGACGAGGCATATTCGAACACGGCATGAACGCCCATGCGTTGTAGATGCGCTCATAGGTGTAACGTGCGACGGCTTCCGAGTTGCCGCGTTGCTTGCCATACGCCACCAGCGACGGGCCGACATCCCCGGCGTTGACTTCAGTGGGATCCATGGCGTGGCAGTTGGTGCACAGCGCGCCATTGCCGGGCAGCTTTTCCACTTGGCCGTTGACGATGCGCTGGCCGCGTCCGTCGGTCACCAGTTGTGCGCCGGTTTTCCAGTCGCCGCTGAGCTTGCCTGATGCCGGGTACTGGATACTGTCGCGCGCGGTCTTGACCAAGGATGCCGCTTGTTCCTGTGAGAGCTTGGCGCTGCCCTCCGATCCGCCGATCATGCTGCACGCGCGCTGCGACGTATCCTGTACGGAACGGCGTATGAGCGCCGGCGCACCCAGCGTGTGAGCATCAGTAACCATCTGCTCGGTATTTTTGGCTGTGGTTTCCGCATCCGGAAACGCCGCGCAGCCGGCGATGACTAAACCTGCAAGGCCAACCACGCTCGCTGCGGCCCGTGACATGAATTGTGAGACGCCTTTCATCGCCGCACTCCCGGCAATTTGATTTCACCACCGTTGGCGGAATAGTTCAGATAGGCCGTCAGCGCCACTGAAAGATCTGACGCGAACCCCAGGTCAGGCAGGCGCATTTGCCAGAAGCAATCGTAGAGCCGGTGCTGCATGGTGCGTACCGTGCTGTGCGTGCCGCGATAGGCCGGCCAGCCCGTGGCGACGACTTCGCGCATTTCTTCGGCCTTGGTCATGTTGGGCAAGTCCTGCAGGCGGATGCGCTTGCCCGATTCGCCGTGGCAAGTGACGCAGGCGAAATCCAGCGGGCCGCTGCGTCGGTAGAACGCGTATTCGCCGGCTTTGTACATCTCGCGTTCTTTCGCGTGAGTCAGCCGCACATTCATGCGCAGGCCGTTCGATGCTGCGCCCACGTAGCTCACCAGCGCTTCCATGTCTGAATCGCGATCCAGTGTGCCAAAACGCGTGCGAATGATGTCTTCGCGCTTGAAGCCTTGCAGCTCCACCATGCAGGTCAGCAGACGCGATTCCAGGTCCTGCACTTTGTCGGTATCGGCAAAGTAGCGCGGCAGTTGCGCGAATGCGCCCTTGACCACGCCCGGCCCCATGCCCAGATCACATTTTTCGAGCGACGCATTCTTGGGGCCGCGTTTTGCGGTGAACAAACGCTGGCCGCGTTCCACCCACAAATCGCCCGGGTTGTCTTCGGCGAGCATTTTGCGTCCCAGAGCGAGGCCGTCTTCCGGCTTGCTCTGCGCCGTGACCGGTCCGCTGCCTGTTGCAAGCGCCAATGCGAAAGCGCAAATCGCTGCGGCGCGGCTTGATAAATTCATGAATCCTCCCCCTTGATGCGTGTTGCCCGCAATGCGCGGGCACGCTTAATCAGAGCGCGCTCAGCCCGCCGCGACTGATACTTCGTCTGTGCGTTTATCGTTCTTGTTGTCCGTCCAGCTTACAACCACCTTGTCCCCCACCCTGGCGCCTTTGATGCGTACGGCGAACACCGGGTTGCGTGACACGGCCTGGCTCCACTGCCCGTCGTAGACCGGCTTGCCATTGTGAGTGACGGTCATGCTGTGAATAAAGTGCGCGGCGACGAGGTTGCCCGCGGCGTCCCGGCGCTGGCCCGTTTCCATCGAGTGCGCAACCAGCACGCGGATATCGGCCACATCGCCTTTAAGCAGCGCACGAATTTTCATTGGTTCAGCCATGATCTTTCCTAAACGAGTATGTCAGTCGACTTTCAGCCGGGAATCCACCAAGGATCAGCCGCACCCGCCGACGGTGATTTTGACTTCCTTCACCGCACTGAAAAACTTGCCGTCCGCCTTGACCACCGCGCGCACGTTGGAGGTTTGTCCCATTTTGATGCGCACATAGGCATACGGCTCCGCGCTGTTGGCGAAATCCACGGTCGCCGCCAGCGGGAACGGGTTTTTCTCCGCAATAATCGAAATCGATTGCGTGTTAGGTATGCGGCTGACGACCTCGATCGGTACCACTGCGCCGTTTTCAGCGATGTCCGGCGCGGTAATCACGATATCGCGGCTGTCGGCGGCGGCGGATGCGCCCAGAGATTTGACCGCATCGGCCACGCCCTTGGATTCAAAGCCGGCTTTATTCCACACGGCGGCCGCCGCTTGCGAGGTTTTCAGCAGTCCGGCGGCAGCAAGGGTAACGAGCGCCCCCGCGCTGCCACCAAACTTCATGAAGGTCCTTCGTAAGTTATTGTAATTATTCATAAAAATTCCTATTGATGACATCCCGCCGGAGAGACTGCCCAAGGATGCAGACATGAGGCCGAACGCGAATTTTTCAACCCTGGATTGTCAGTAGCCATCCCGCTGAACGCTATACTATAAAACCGTGAAGAGGATTATAAAAATAGTGTTATAAATCAATTACTTACAAAAGCGCATTGGCACGCTTACGGGATTGGACCTGTGCAGCCGATTTTCTTATCCAAGTGCCTGATTTTCCCCCACTTTTTTCGTGTAATGCAATCTCTTCAAGACGCATGCCGCGGTCCACTGCCTTGCACATGTCGTAAATCGTCAACAACCCGGCAGACACAGCCGTCAGCGCTTCCATTTCGACGCCCGTGCGGCCTCGCGTTTCAACCGTGGCAACGCAGTCCACCGCAGAAGCCTTGCGATCCAGTTTGAATTCAATATCCACGTGCGTCAGCGCCAACGGATGACACAGCGGTATCCACTCCGACGTGCGTTTGGCGGCCTGAATCGCGGCGACGCGCGCGATGCCGATCACGTCGCCCTTCTTGGCCGTACCTGCGGCGATCAGTTTCAGCGTCGCCGGCAGCATGCGGATGCGCCCGGCGGCACGTGCAATTCGATGCGTTTCCGCCTTGCCGGCAACATCGACCATGTGTGCCTGACCTTGCGCGCCAAAGTGTGTGAGCTTGTTCATAAAAGAAAATCGCCGCCGCGCCAATGTGTAACCAGACGTAAATGCGTGCAGTAAAGACGAGGAACTTACCGCAAAGAACGCTTATCATAGCATCATGCGTGCACGCTACTTTCTCCTGATTTTTTTGCTGGCGCCCACCGTGTATTTCACCGTGACGGCACAAAACCTGCCCGATCTGGGTGAAGCGGCGCAATCCACGTTCACGCCCGCGCAGGAACGCCAGTTGGGCCAAAGCATCATGAAAGAGGCACGGGCCGACCCTGCGTTTTACGCCGATGCCGAGGTGACCGATTATGTGAGTGCCGTAGGCAACCGTCTGGCCTCGCGCGGCGCCGATACGCGCCAGTCGTTTGAGTTTTTCATGATGCGCGATCCTCAGATCAACGCGTTTGCCATGCCCGGCGGCAAGATCGGCGTGCATACCGGGCTGATCGTGGCCGCGCAAAGTGAATCCGAAATGGCGGGTGTGCTCAGTCATGAAATCGCCCATGTCACGCAACGCCACATCGCGCGCATGGTGTCCAACCAGCAGGCCAATCAGTGGGTGTCGCTGGCGGCCTTTGCGGTGGCGTTACTGGCATCGCGCTCTAATTCGCAAATCTCCCAGGCGGCCATGGCGGCGGGGCCGGCGCTTGCGGTGCAGCAGCAACTGAATTACTCGCGCGATTTCGAGCGCGAGGCCGATCGCATCGGCCTGCAAATGCTTGAAAAAGCCGGCTTTGATCCGCGCGGGATGGAGCTGTTTTTTGAGCGCCTGCAGCGCGCCACGCGGTTGGTGGACGGAGGCTCGCCCTCGTATCTGCGCTCGCATCCGTTGACCTATGAGCGCATCGCTGACATGCAGGGCCGTGCCGCCAATTTGCCGTACCGGCAAATCGCCGATCCCGTCGAGTTTCATCTGGTGCGCGCGCGGCTGCGGGCCGAGCTCGAACCGCCGCGCGAAAGTGTCTCCCATTTTCGTGAAATGCTCGAAGAGAAGCGCTATTTATCCGAGGCCGGCGCGCGTTACGGCTTGGCATCATCGCTGCTGAAATTCAACGACGTGCCTGCTGCGCGCAAGGCGTTTTCCGCGTTGCAAGCGGTATTGAAACAACATCCGATGGTGGAGCTGCTGGGTTGCCGCATCAAACTTGCGGGGGGCGAAGCCGACGCAATGATTTGCTTTCGGGATGTCGCGCAGGCCTTTCCGGGCCACCGCGCGGCGGCCTACGAATTTGCCGAGGCGCTGTTGCAACACCGCAATCCCGCCACGGCGCTGAAAATGATCGAAGCGCGGCTGGCGACCAACAGCGGCGATTTCCGTTTGCATCAATATCAATCGCGTGCCTATGCCATGCTCGACCGGCGGCTCGCGCACCATCGCGCGCAAGCTGAAGCCTACGTGTTAAGCGGCAGCACGGGCGCGGCCATCGAGCAACTGCAACTGGCGTTGAAGGCGGGCGACGGCGACTATTACCAGCTATCCGCCACTGAGGCGCGGCTGCGCCAGCTGCGCCAGCAGGATGCCGATGAGCGCAAGGACAGCGGACGCAAACCGGCAAAGCCTTAATCGCAGGGTCGCGTAGTCTCGTAACTGCGAAACCCCGTAGCTACATCACGAAGCGCAGCAGCACCCCCGCGACGCCACAAGCTGCGATCACCGGAATAATCCCGATTTTGTAGCGGAACAGCGCGATCATCGCGGCGGTGCCGAGTATCAGCGACGGCCAGTCGAATTTCCCGGCGAAGGGTGCGGCTTCGGTCGCCGCCGGCCACAGGACGTGCCACGCAAAAAACACCGCCAGATTAAGAATCACGCCGACCACCGCCGCCGTGATGCCGGTTAGTGGCGCGGTGAATTTAAGCTGGCCGTGGGTGGACTCCACCGCGGGGCCGCCGAGCAGGATAAATACGAAACTCGGTAAAAAGGTGAAGAAGGTTGCCACGGTGGCTGCCACCGCGCCCGCGAGAAACAGCGCGTCAGGTCCGAACAATTGCTTGACCC
>SYEN01000448.1 GCA_005800795.1 Burkholderiales bacterium
CATCGTGCCGTGGCAGATGGTGGCCGACGAAAAGGGTGCAAAGATTCGCGTCGTGCCGATTTTCGACAATGGCGAACTGGATGTTGCCGCGTACGAAAAGTTGTTCAATTCACGCACCAGGATTGCCTGCTTTACACATGTGTCGAATGCGCTCGGCACCATCAATCCGGTAAGCGAAATGGTCGCCATTGCGCGCCGCCACGGTGTGGTGACGCTGGTGGATGGCGCGCAAGCCGCACCGCATCTGAAAGTGGACGTGCAGGCACTGGATTGCGATTTTTATGCGTTCTCAGGTCACAAGCTGTGCGGGCCGACGGGCATCGGTGTGCTCTACGGGAAGGCTGCGCTGCTTGAAACCATGCAGCCGTTCAAGGGCGGCGGCGACATGATTTTGTCAGTGACGTTCGAGAAAACGACGTATGCGCCGATCCCCGCCAAGTTTGAAGCGGGCACGCCGCCAATAGCGGCGGCAATTGCGCTGGGTGCAGCGGTGGATTATCTGAACGAAATCGGCATGACGCGCATCGCCGCGCACGAGTCCGATTTGCTGGATTACGTCACAGCGGAAATCACGCGTTTGCCCGGCGTGCGCGTCATCGGCACCGCCGAAAGGAAGGCTGCCGTGCTGTCGTTCGCGATTGCAGGCGTACACCCGCATGATGTGGGTACCCTGCTCAACGAAGACGGCGTGGCGATCCGCACGGGCCACCACTGCGCGCAGCCTGTGATGCAGCGCTTCAAGGTGCCGGCCACTTCGCGCGCGTCGTTTGCGTTTTACAACACGATGGCGGAAGTGGATGCGCTGGTGGCATCGGTGCGACGGGTGCAGAAAGTATTTACTTGAGGAGCGAGGCGTGATACGTGAGGAGCGGGATTCGTGGACGTGCCAATGGGCATTTCACGCTTACTCCTCACGCTTCATGCCTCACGAAAGCAATGGCTGATTCCAGAAATCTCTATCAGGAAGTGATCCTCGATCACAACAAAAAGCCGCGCAACTGGGGTGCGCTGGCGGATGCCACGCATAAATCCGAGGGGCTGAATCCATTGTGTGGCGATCACATACATTTGTCGCTCAGGGTAAATGGCGCGACCATCGAGGCGGTGCAGTTTGAGGGCGAATCCTGCGCGATTTGCAAGGCATCGGCGTCAATGATGACCACCGTCGTTAAAGGCAAATCGCGCGAGGACGCCGAAGTGATCGTTAATGAGTTTCGCGACATGGCGACCGGAAAGCTCGACACGGCAAGCAGCCCGCATCATCTGGGGCGGCTTACCGTGTTTGCGGGCGTGCGCGACCTGCCGACACGCGTCAAGTGTGCGATTCTGCCGTGGCATACGCTGCACGCGGCGCTCAACGCGCAAGCCAGCACCAGCACTGAAGCAGATGCGGATCCCGCGCACACGCCGGTGATTGGTTTATAAATAAGTCAATAAAAACAAATAGTTACGATAATGCCCAAAATCGCCGAAATCGAGCCGACGCCGAATCCGAACGCGATGAAGTTTATCCTCAAGGAGCCGCTGACCTGGGGCATCACGCGCTCATACGATGACGCATCCCAGGCCGATGCCAAAGGTGACAAGCTGGCGCAGGACCTGTTCGCCATCGCGCACGTGACCAGTGTGTTTTACGTCGATCACTGGATAACGGTGACGCAAAACGGCCAGGGGGACTGGAATGAACTGAAACGCGCGCTGGCGGTGCCGATCCGCGAAGCGCCGGCCGCAGACGAGAATTCGCGAAACCTGGTTGAAGACGCCATGGCGAATTTCGACCCGTCCAAACTTGCAGAAGAAGATCGTGCGCGACTCGACAAAATCAACGACTTGCTGGACGACCAGATTCGCCCGTTTTTACAGAATGACGGCGGCGATGTCTATGTCGTTGGCCTCGAAGGCAACAAACTCTCGGTGCACTATCAGGGCGCGTGCGGCAGTTGCCCCAGCTCGCTGTCCGGCACGTTGACCGGCATCGAAAATCTGGTGCGCCAGATCGAGCCGGATATGGAAGTGGTGGCGGTCTGAGTTCGTGAGGCATGACGCGTGAGGGGTGAGGCGCAAAAGCGGAATAGACGTTGTAGCGTCCGCCTGCAGGAAAGTCTTCCCGGCAGCGCAATTGTTGGTGCCCTGGATGTTTCATTGTGCCGCTGCAACCACCTCGCGCCACACGCTTGGCGCGTCACGGGCTGCCCGTGGACACCCTGACCCACGCGCTCTCCGGCGCACTGCTCGCCCGGGCTACCGCGCCTGCGCCTGCCAGTACTGCAATTCCCCTGCGCCGCCGGGTGGTGCTCGGGGCGCTGGCCGCAGCGTTTCCCGATAGTGATGTGGTTGTGTCGTGGCTGTCGCCGCTGGCGTATCTGTATCACCATCGCGGCGTTACCCATTCGCTGGTGATGCTGGGGGTGTGGGCGCTGGTGCTGGCGTGGTTGTGCGCAAAAATATGGCGGGGGGCGGATAGTCAAGCGCCGGGCTGGCGTGCCTACTTCGGCGTGATCGCCATGGGCATCGGCATACACATCGCGGGCGACTGGATCACAGCTTTCGGCACCATGATGTTTGCGCCGTTGTCGGATTGGCGTGCGGCGATTTCAACGACGTTCATCATCGATTTATGGTTCAGCGGCATCATCATCGGCGGGCTGCTGGCGAGCTGGGTGTGGCGCACATCGAAGTATGCGCGCTGGCCCGCCGTGGCCGGGCTGGCCGTGTTGTGCTCCTATGTGGTGCTTCAGTTCGCGATGCAACAGCGTGCGATGGATTTCGGCCGGCAGTACGCACGGGCGAACGGGCTGTCTGCGTCGGCTGTGACCGCGTTGCCGCGGCCGCTGTCACCGTTTAACTGGATGGTCGTGGTGGATACGCATTCTCAGTATCACTACAGCCATGTAAGTCTCACCGCACGGCATGCGCCCGCGCCGCTGACTCCGGACGCCGGATTATTCGCGAAGCTGGGTGCGCCGTATCTGCCCTTGTCGCAGGCCCAATGGCAACGCGCGGATCAACTGGGCGGCGAAGGCGACAAGGCACTTGCGCGCGAGGTGCTGTTGCACCCGCAGTTCGGGTTTTTCCGCTGGTTTGCGCAATTTCCGGTGCTGTATCGCATCGACCGGAGCGCTTCGTCCACCTGCGCGTGGTTCCAGGATTTGCGATTTTTTACACCGGGGCGTGCGACCTGGCCGTTTCGCTACGGCATGTGCCGCGACGGCGCCAACGCTGACGGGGAGTGGCGTGCGTACGAACTCTTGGGTGACAATAGCGATTCTAAGATTTCGGTTCATTGAAGGGAGCATTGGCCATGAAACTTCACCCCCTCATTTTGTTGATTGCCACGTTGGCACTGTCCAGTTGCGAAACGGTGCAAACTACCAGCGGCGGGGCCGTGGGCGTCGAGCGCACGCAACGCATGTCGATTTCTGCCGAACAGATCAACGCAGCGGCGGCACAGTTGTACCAGCAGACCATGCAGCAGGCGCAGGCCAAGGGTTTGCTCAATCGCGACGCCAATCAACTGAACCGCGTGCGCGCGGTGGCAAGCCGGCTGATTCCGGCGGCGGGTGTGTTTCGCGCGGATTCGCTGAAATGGACTTGGGAAGTCAACGTAATCAATTCAAAAGAGGTCAACGCGTGGTGTATGCCCGGCGGCAAGATCGCGGTGTATTCCGGCCTGATCGATACGCTGCAACTGACGGATGCGGAACTGGCTGCGGTGATGGGCCACGAAATCGCGCACGCGTTGCGCGAGCATGGCCGCGAAAGACTTTCGCAGCAAGAAACTCAGAACCTGGTGATTGGCGTTGGTGCGGCAGTGTTGGGTGTGGGGCAAGGGGTAGCGAGTCTTGCAAATACAGTTGCGCAGGTGACGTATGGCCTGCCCAACTCGCGCGAGTTTGAACGCGAGGCGGATCGCATCGGCATTGAGCTGTCCGCGCGTGCGGGCTACGATCCAAACGCAGCGGTAACGCTGTGGCAGAAGATGGGCCGTGTCAGTGGTGGTAGCGGCCCGGCATTTTTGAGCACGCACCCGACAGCAGCCGATCGCATTACTGATTTGCAGAAATACGCAGTGCAGGTGATGCCGTTGTATCAGGCGTCGCAGCGTAGATAGTTATGTGATTATGTAAGTTTTTGTTTTAAAAGGATTATTTTTGACTTCTCTTTTTCGCTCCTGCGTATTAATCGTAGCGTTTAGTTTGGGTGGCGCGGCGCCGCTGCTGGCGCAAACTTTTCCGGTGAAACCGGTGCGCCTGATCGTGCCGTTCCCGCCCGGCGGTGGCAACGACATTCTTGCGCGCGCGGTGGGGCAGCGATTGTCCGAAATCGTCAATCAGCAAATCATCGTCGACAACCGGGGTGGTGCGGGCGGTGCTCTGGGTGCGCAAATCGCGGCGAGCGCTGCGCCTGATGGCTATACGCTGTTTCTCGGCAGCGTCGGCAATCTCGCACAAAACTTCGTGCTGTACGACAAGCCCCTCTACGACCCGCAGCGCGATTTCACGCCAGTAACGTTGCTGGCGACCTCGGTATTTGCGCTGGTGGTGAACAACGCAGTGCCCGCGAAATCGGTGCCGGAGTTGGTGGCGCTTGCCAAGGCCAAACCCGGCGCGTTGAATTACGCCTCTGGGGGCAGCGGCTCGTCGCTGCATCTGGCGGCCGAAATTTTCAAACATGCGACGGCCACGAATTTTGTGCATGTACCGTACAAGGGCGCCAATGCCGCGTTTGTCGATCTCATCGCCGGGCAGGTGCAGATGATGATTACCACCATGCCGGCGGCGATTGCGCATATCCGTGCGGGCAAAGTGCGCGCGCTGGCCACCAGCGGGCGCAAACGCGCGGCCGTGCTGGCCGATGTGCCAGTCATTGCCGAAACTGTGCCGGGCTTTGAGGTGCTTAACTGGCAGGGCGTCACAGCGCCGGCGAAAACGCCGGCGGCGCTGGTGCAGACGTTGCACGGTCTTTTCACAACCACGTTAAAGCGCCCTGGCATGAACGAGGCGCTGGCGCATCAGGGGCTGGATGCCGCAGGTGCGGGGCCGGAGGAATTTGGCGCGCTGATCAAATCCGAAATAGCCAAGTATGGGAAGGTGGTCAAGGCGGCGGGTATACGGATTGAATGAGGGTTGAATGCAGCAAGACCGCGGAGCGAATGACATGAGCGATCCAAGCAGTGCAGCCCTGATCGTGGTGCCGGACGATTTTCCGGCGGTGTTTGACGGCAGCGCCGCGCACGATCAGGCCCGCGCGCTGGGCGGTGTGCGCGTGTGCGGCGAGCGTGGCGCCGAGGATTCTGCAGAACTCGCGCGTCGCATCGGTGGTGCAAAAGTTGCTGTCAACATCCGCGCCTATGCGCATTTCACCGATGCCGTATTCGCTGCATGTCCCAACCTCAAGATGGTGTCGATCTGGGGCGTGGGCACCGACAACATCGATCTGGAAGCGGCCAAGCGGCGCGGCGTCACTGTGTGCAACACGCCGGGCGCGAACGCCATCGCCGTGGCGGAACACGCTGTTGCGCTGATGATGGCGGTGGCGCGCAAGATCCCGCAAATCGACAGCGCCATGCGCAAGGGTGAATGGCCGCGCGACATGCTCGGACAGCTGCATGGCAAGACGCTGGCACTGCTGGGCACCGGCGCTATCGGCTCGCATGTCGGCAAACTCGCACGCGCGTTCGGCATGAACGTGCTGGCATGGAGCGCACAACGCAACAGCTTGACGGAGCGCGACAACATGTTAAAGCGCGCCGACTTCGTGTCGCTGCACGTGCGCCTGACGCCGCAAACGCGCGGCTTCATCAGTGCACGTGAATTTGCCCTGATGAAACCCGAAGCGATCCTGATAAACACCGGGCGCGGTGCGCTGATTGATCGCGAGGCGCTGCATGATGCACTGGAAAAGCAACGCATCGCCGGCGCGGGGCTGGATGTGTTCCACGACGAACCGCTGAAAGCCGGCGACCCGATACTGAGATTCGCCAACACCGTGCTGTCACCACACAACGCCGGGCAGACACCCGAAGTGCGGCGGGATGGATTGCTGCTAACGATACAGAATGTCGAGAAGTTTCTGGCAGGGGCGCCGCAGAATGTGGTGACCGGGTAGGCTGGGATTTTTTTGCGTGCGTCCAAAAAAACAAAAACCCGCCGAAGCGGGTTTTTGTAGGAAATAACTGCTCCGCAAATCAGGCTTGAGCAGCTTTTAATTTCCTGCGGCGGGCAGCGAATCCCAGCAAGCCGAGTCCCGCTAGCATCATGGCATAGGTTTCAGGCTCTGGAACGGGTGAACCGATCTGAATGGTGATCGTTTCTTGGGTCACGCTATCGACCACCGAATAAATGCCAACATTGAGTCCCAAGGAACCAAACGTCTGGCCCGGTTCGTACGTCCAAGTTTGATCGGGCGCCCAGAATACGCCTTCCATGCTTGCGGAAGACATCATGATTCCCGGTATTCTAAAATTGTTGCTGTCGAATCCGCTATAAGTTGCGAATGACTTGTTCCCCGTAGTGGTGATTGCGGGGAAACTGGAGAAGGCGAACGGCCCGTTGGGATTGGTGATTGCGCTCGCATTGGTGCCAGCGTGGAACGCGAATGCCGTGTCGATGCCACTGAGGTTTCCGCCCATGATGTCAATGTCGCCGGGGCCGTTATTTTCAGTCCCGACACCTCCCCACCCGTCAAATCCGGCGACACTGACCAGCTTGGAGGTGTCCAGTACGCCGGAGGAGAACATTTTTACCGTTCCCGCAGTTTCGACAAAGGAAAACGTGATATTGGCCTGTGCCGCCATGGCACTGAGTGCAAGCGCTACCCCAGTGGCCATAGCCGCTGCTTTTACCTTCAGTTTGGCTGATACCGATTTTCCCATATGCGATTTCATTTTCATTTCCCATCAAAATTACGGCAATTAAGGATTTTCCTGTGCGAACGCCTCAGCACGACTCAAACATATTTCGCCGATGCCGCTACGTCAATAGCCCGTTTGGACTAATGCCAGCACGGTCACGCGGGCGAAGTCATCAAGAGACTTTCTTTAAGTATTTGATTTATTTTGGTATTTATAATGGGGTGAGTCAGCTTGACTCAGAAGTTCGCGATTAATTTTATTTAGCTTAAAGTGTGAACAAATTAACAAAACAGGTTCACCACCGCATCCAGCCCGCCAAAATTCACCGCATGCGTGGTTTGTCCGCGCACGATGGGCTTGGCGTGATAGGCCACGCTGACACCGCATTCGGCCATGAATTTGAGGTCGTTGGCGCCGTCGCCCAAGCCGATGATTTGTTCGCGTTTGATCCCAAGCAATGTGCTCACACGCAGCAATTCGTCGCGTTTGGCGTCGGCGTTGACAATGCGGCCGATGATGTCGCCGGTGAGTTTGCCGTTGGCGACTGCCAGCGTGTTGGAGTAGGTGTAGTCGAGGCCCAGGCGCGGTTTCAGCAGTTCGGTGACGTGGGTGAAGCCGCCGGACACCAGCAACGTTTTGATGCCGTGTTTTTTGGCGGCGGCGAGCAGGATTTTCGCGCCCGGTGAGAGTTTGAGCCGTTCGTCGTAGACGCGTCTTAGCGCGCTTTCATCGAGGCCTTTTAGTAGCCTCACGCGGCGTTGCAGGCTTTCGTTGTATTCGATTTCGCCGCGCATCGCCTGCTCGGTGATTTTCGCCACTTGCGGTTTCAGGCCCACCAGGTCGGCGAGCTCGTCGATGGTTTCGATGGTGATGAGCGTGGAATCCATGTCCATCACCAGCAGTTTGAAATCGGCGAGACGGCGATCGTGGGGCACGAAGGCGAAATCGAGTTGCGCGCGTTCGCATAGCGCGGTGATTTCCGGTGGGGCATGTGATGCTTGTGCATCACGCAGGCGAAACGCGGTGGCGGAAATCTGTTCAATGGCGGATGCGCCGCTGAGTTTGGCGAGTATTTTGAGATCGCCGGTTTCGATATCCTTGCCTTGTATGATGAGATGCATGGTGCCGTCCTTGTCGTATCCGCGCTGGTGGGAATCTATGCGCCTGTCTCAAGTGACGCTGTGTTATGGGTTCCCGCCTGGGCGGGAACGACGGTGTAGAGCGATACGCTGTGGGGTTCCGAGCCCCTGATGCTGCTTACGGCGTATTGTCAACCTTGAGTTCAATCTTGTAGCGCTTGGCGCGCTCCGAGTACATGTCGGCGACGGAATTGAAGAAGGCAATTTCGTCGGGTCGCAGTTCGCGCATGATCTTGCCGGGCGAGCCCATGACCATCACGCCATCGGGGATGACTTTCTTTTCGGTGATCAGCGAGTTGGCGCCGATCACGCAATTCTTTCCGATGACTGCGCCGTTTAACACCGTACTGTTGATGCCGATCAGTGTGCCGTCACCGATGGTGCAGCCGTGGATCATCGACATGTGGCCGATGCTGACTCCCTTGCCGAGTACGATGGGAAAGCCGGGGTCGCAATGCAGCACGCAGCCGTCCTGCACCTGGGAGTTATCGCCGATGGTGATGCGGTCGTTGTCGCCGCGCACCACGCTGTTAAACCAGATGCTGACATCGTGGCCGAGCACCACGTCGCCGATGACTTGTGCGCCGGGCGCGATCCAGTGATCGCCAAGGGTGACAACGCGCCGCTCATTTAATGAATATTTCATAATAAAATCAGATAGTTACGATATGTTTAGTTTTGCGGCTACTACGGCAGCGACGACGGTTACGGCCGAGGTGGGCGTTTGTCCAGCACCGGTTCGGTCACGCCATCCACGCCGGACAGCGCCAGCGACAGCAGCAGAATATTCTGCACGCCCAGCGTATTGTTCACCGGGGCATACCATTCGCCCAGTGAATGGCTGCCACCGGCCTGACCGCTGCTCGACAGCGTTATCGCCGGTACGCCCAGACTGATCGGCAGATTGGAATCGGTGCTGGACGCTTGCATCGAGCGTGTGCCCGCGCCCACTGCGGCGAGCGCTGCGCGCGCAGCCTGCACGATTTTCGCATCGGGCGGAATGCTGCCCGCGGGCCGGTCGCCGACCTGTTTGATGTCCACCGTAATTTGTGCCCTGGCTTTCCAGCGATTGTTTTCGTCGGCCACCGCTTCGTGAATGGCCGTCATCACTTTTTCAACGAACTTGACGAGTTCTTCGTGGCTGTTGGAGCGCACATCGATGCCGATGGTGGCATCGCCGGATATGGCGTTGACTGAAGTACCGCCGCGCACCGTGCCGACAGTGAACGTGGTCTTGGGATTTGCGGGCGGCACCAGATCGCCGATCTTCGCCACCGCGCGGCCCATCGCGTGGATCGCGCTCGGCAGGCCAAAAGCAGAAAAGCTGTGCCCGCCCGGCCCCTTGAAGCTCACCAGAAACCGGTGGCTGCCGGTGGCGGCGTTGACAATGCGGCCGAGGCCCACGCCGTCGAGCGAGATAAATCCGTCGATATCCTTGTGGTCACGAAACAGCGCCTTTACCCCGCGCAGATCGCCCAACTCTTCTTCGCCCACTGTGCCGACAAACAAAATGTCACCAACGGTGCGCACGCCGGATTGGTTCAGATGTTGCAACATCGTGAGCAGGGTCGCCAGCCCGGCGGCATCATCGCCTATCCCCGGTGCGTAGTAGCGGCCGTCTTTTTCGCGCACCTTCACGTCCGTGCCTTCGGGAAACACCGTGTCCAGATGCGCACTCACCACCAGCTTGGGGCCTTTGCCGGCACCGGTGCCGCGGCGCATGCCGACCACGTTGCCTTCCTTGTCGATGGTGGCATCGGTGAGGCCGGCTTCCCTGATCTTCTTAAGATAGTACTCGGCGCGCGCTTGCTCCTTGAATGGCGGCGCGGGAATTTCATTAATGCGCACCTGTTCTTCAAACATCGAAACGCCGCTGGCTTTGATCGCATCCAGTGCCTTAATCACCGGCGTGAGTTTGGTGATGCGTGCGACAGCTTGTTCGATGTCCGGCGAGACCGGCGGCAAGCCCGGTTGCGCGTTGGCCAACAGCGGCGCAAACAGACACAGCGTGCCTGCAAAGGATTTAAAAATAATGTTTAAAATCATATAGTTATAAATTTTCTCGCGCAATGCGAAGGGCGGATTATAGCGGAGTGGATGGGCGCAAGATATTCACTTGCCAAGTACACATTAGGCGAGTCGTGCGCGTGTGATGCGTGTGCGAAAACTATCAGCATGATTCCCGTTCGATTGCAATCAAACGGTGGTGTTCATTCGATATTTGTCTGACGTCGCCTCAAGCGGGATGCGATGGGGCGAAAGGACGTGTGCGATTGCGGCCCAACCGCACTCGCCCGCACGGCTTGCAAGACCTTTACCAACCGCTCGCGTTTGCGCGGCGACTTGAGCGCGGCGGGCAGGCGGCTCAACCAGTGCCCGTTGGGACCCAAACCGGGGCCTCGCCGCGCGGATAACTGCCGTGATGTTGGCAGCGGTCTGGAAGCCAGCACGTCAATCATGTGATCGAGTTGTGCGGGCGCACTGAATTGCAGATTGTACGATTCAAACGAGATCAGCAGAAAGACATAACCCTTGTGCGGGACTGCGGCGGGCGCAGGAGGCTCGAACATCCTGGAATTACCCGCAACGGGCATGTGAACCCAGAACGCGATGGGCGCAGTACGCCAGTCTTTTTCGTAGGTGAAATGAATCGTCGCGCTCATGGATGTCAGAGTCTGGTGGCAGCCAACCAATTCGCTGCGCCCAATCCAGCCACGCGCCCGCTGGCGAAACACGCGGTCAACAGATAGCCGCCGGTGGGCGCTTCCCAGTCAAG
>SYEN01000449.1 GCA_005800795.1 Burkholderiales bacterium
GTAATCTGGTTGTCGTCCAGATCCGTGGTGATAAACGCCTGCGCGGTGAAGGTGTCCTCGACCAAGCGCACATGCGTGCGGGCCAGCCCCAGCCGGTCGAGCCGCGCAGTGTACGGCGCGTGGTCGTCGCCGACAGTCGCCATGATCAGCGGATCGCCGCCGAGCATTTTCAGGTTGTAGGCAATATTGCCCGCGCAGCCGCCAAATTCACGGCGTAAATCGGGCACCAGAAACGCCACGTTCAGGATGTGCAGCTTGTTGGGCAGGATGTGATTCTTGAACTGGTCTTTGAACACCATAATGGTGTCGTAGGCGATGGAGCCGCAAATGAGGGTGGACATGGCAATTCCTGAATAATGAGCGGGTGATTATATCAATGCGTTCGCATCTCCTTGCCGCCCGGTACCGTTTACAGAGATTTTACGTATCAACGTTCTACCGGAACGCCAAAGGCGTGCATAATGGGTTCCCGCCGGACAAGGCCGGAACGGGAGCTGTGCAAAGCGTTATTCCATATTCAAATTCACGGGAGAGAAGACCATGATTCAAGAGTTCAAAGAGTTCATCATGAAGGGCAATGTGCTCGACATGGCGGTGGGCGTCGTCATCGGCGCGGCATTTGGCAAGATCGTCGAGTCGCTGGTGAAGGATGTGATCATGCCGCCGATTGGGCTACTGATGGGCGGCGTGGATTTCACCAACAAATTAGCCGTGCTGAAAGACGGCGCAACGGCAGGCCCGTACGCCACGGTGGAAATCGCGCAGAAAGCCGGCGCGGTGACATGGAACTATGGGCTGTTCATCAACACGATCATTTCATTCCTGATCGTCGCCTTCGCCATATTCATGCTGATCAAGGCCTACAACAAAACCAAGAAAGCCGAACCGCCCGCCGCGCCACCCGCGCCGCCGGAAGATGTGCTGCTGCTGCGTGAAATTCGCGATTCGCTGAAGAAATAGCCGCGCGCGAGCGCATCAAACAAGGGCGCAACCAGCAGTGGCTGCGCCCTTTTCGTTTTTAGCCCAGCAGCACCAGCGCCCAAACCATAACAACGTTCGCCAGCGCCACCAACACCGCCGCGCTGCCCGCATCTTTCGCGCGCTTGGCGAGTTCGTATTTTTCCAATGAGACGCGATCCACCACGGCTTCCACAGCCGAGTTGAGCAATTCAACCATCAGCACCAACAACACACTGGCGATCATCAGTGCCTTGCCCAATGGGCTTGTGGGCAACCACAGCGCCAGCGGAATCAACACTGCGGCAAGCCACACCTCCTGACGAAAAGCCGCTTCGTGACGGTACGCCGCCTTTAGCCCATCCAGCGAATACTGCAGCGCATTGCGGATACGCGCCAGCCCGGAGGTGCTTTTTGGCGGGCTGGGGCGCATATCGTAAGTATTTGTTTTAATTGATTATTTTTTATACCTGCTGGAGGGCTATCCGAGCGCTTTTTCGTATGCCGCCGCATCCATCAGTGCCGCCAATTCCGTCGCGTCGCTCAAGGTGATGCGAAACAGCCAAGCACCGTACGGATCGCTGTTGACGAGCTCTGGCGTATCGGCGAGCGCTTCATTTACCGCCACCACCACGCCCGACGCGGGCGCATGCACATCGGCGGCGGTTTTCACCGACTCGATCACGCCGCAAGGCTCACCCTGTTTGATCGTTGCACCGACTTCTGGTTGCTGCACGTAAACCACGTCGCCCAGTTGCTCCTGCGCATGCTCCGTAATGCCCACAAGAACCGTGCCGCCGGGTTCGGCCTTAATCCAGGTGTGTTCGGGGTGATATTTGAAATCGTCGGGTGTGGGCATGATCGGGTTCGTGTAGCGCTCAGGTAACGTCAAGGTTACAACATCAGGATTGTGGCGCCGGTATCAGCAGCAAGCCAAACCCGCCAGCGTTAAGTTCGCTGACATCAAGGTTGATGCGTATGGTAGCCGTAACACTGGCGGCGATAACGGTTTTTTGCGCATCGTCGCCACGCAGATAGTCGGCGGGCAAAAATACGCGACGCGCCAGAGCGTGATCGAAACGGTCATTCAGCACCAGATCGATGGCCGGGTAGCCAATGTCGAGCGATGACTGATTTTGCATTGTGACGATCAATTGCACCAGATGCGGCTTGGCCTTGTCGAGTATCAGCATGTCCGACGCCTGGATGATCAGCGCCGAGGGCCGCTGCAATGGCGGTACTGTGCAACGCACCGGCAGTGGCAGGGCCTCGCACGACTGTGCCAGCGCGGGCCTCACCGCCGGGAAATGCGCGGCGAGTTCGCTGCGAAACGTATAAACCGCCTGCCCGCATAACGCGATAGCCGCCAGCCCCGCCGCAAACGCCCACGGCCAGCGCGTGCGGCGGGCGGGTTGCTCGTCACCATCGTTGTAGCGGATTTCTTCTGACAACGCAGATTGGCGAATTGCAGGTTGGACTACCGGCGTTGGCGAAGGGCCGGTATTTACCAACGCGGCAATTTGCGCCTCGCGAGCCTCGTGTGCATCAACCGCTTGCGGCGTGGCGGGCGTGTCCTGCGCCGACAGCGAATCCGCGCCGGGATGTTCGGCGGAATCGCTACGCGAGGCGCGCGCCAGCGCATAGGATTGTTTATCCGCGACCACTTCCAGCGGCAGCGGCGGCACCGGCACTTCAGGCACGTCCGGCAGCATCTGCCAATTTTTCGGCGAAAATCCCAGCGACACCGGCACAGCAGGCGAGCTCGCAGCAGGTTCGCCTTGATGCGCAGCGCTGGCGGACTCAGCCAGCGGCGGCGGAATGCCATCCTGCAAGGCTTCGAGCGACGTCAGATTCACCAGCCCGTCAAACACCTGCCGGCATTGGCCGCAACGCACCTGACCGTCACGCGCAAACAACTGCTCGGGCGTTACATTGAACGCTGTGGCGCAGTGCGGACATTGGGTGACCATCGACATGTGCGGTTAGCCTCGCCTATAACCGGCGCCCGGTCAGCGCCACCCATTCCTCATCAGCCAGGGTGGTGCCAGCGGCCTGCATGTCAAACCACGGCGCATACGCCGCCCGCACTTCATCGGCCTGCGGCGCGAGGATACCCGACAACACCACGTGACCGCCGCGCAGAGTGAGCTGCGCCAGCAGGGGCGCAAGCACCGTCAGCGGATTCGCGAGAATATTGGCCACCACCACGTGGGCCGGTGCCGTCAATCCACTCAACTCCTCTTCCGCCGCATAAAAAGTCACCTGCGCCTGATTTTGCAGGGCATTGCGGCGCGCGGCAAGCAACGCCTGTTCGTCAATATCTACGCCGGTAGCACTGGCGGCACCCAGCTTCATCGCGGCAATCGCCAGAATGCCTGAGCCGCAACCATAATCGATCACCGTGTCACCACGATTCAGATGCTCATCGAGCCAGCGCAGACACAGCCGTGTCGTCGGATGCGTGCCGGTACCAAAAGCGAGGCCAGGATCGAGCCGGATGTTAATCGCTGCCGCGTCGACCACCTCGTGCCAAGTCGGCACCACCCACAGCCGCGATGAAATCTTCACCGGCGTGAACTGCGATTGTGTCAGCCGCACCCAATCCTGATCGTTCACGCGATCAATGCCATACGGTGTGGTCGCGGGCAAACGCGCCTCCCGCAGCGCCGAGGGAATGATTTCAGCAACATCTGCGCCCTCGTTAAACAGCGCCACTAGGCGATTCACCGCCCAATTCGAAGCTGGCGCACTGCCCGGCTCCGCAAACAAGGGCCGCTCGGTGGACGTGCCTGCCGCCGCGTCGGAAACATCCACTGACAACGCACCGCCTTCCAGCAACAAATCGGAAAGGGCTTCTACACAACGGGCGTCTACTATAAGCGTGGTGGCTTGCCAGGGCATTTGTTTTCAAACGAGTCCATTTTCCAAAGAACAACTAGCTTACACTCAACCTCTGCAGTTGCACATGCAGCTCAGGTGTGAGCGTATTGTCAGCAGTTCGCTTAGATTTCAAGGCCCGTCACCATTCAAGCGTGTCAATTCCGTTACCCCATAAACGTCGTATGGTTATCAATGAAATCCCAATCGATAGCCACTCCCAACCCCGGACCCGGCGGCGCATGAACGCAGCCTCCAGCATTGATATGCAGTGCCGAGTAATCCGTTAGTCCGATTTCGTAGCGCTGTTCGGGCACCAGCAATTCAAGATATTCGCCGTTCTTGATGGCGCACGCGCAATGCAGCGTGGCGATATCCATCAAGGGCGACGCGCCGTAGTGCAGCTCAGGCAGGTGATTGCCGCGATCCAGCGCACATAGCTTTTGCCAGATGCATTCACGCTGAAAGGCGTCTTCGCCCTCCGCGCGTGCGACACCGTGCCCTTCCAGCCCGTTGTCGGCAATCACACGCACCCGTGTTGCTTCTTCCTGGGCACCAAACTGCATGCTGCGCAGCGGCGGCGCCGGATAGCGGTAACACGGGGCTTTGACATCGACGATTTTCACGGTGCGGCGCTAACCCGCATCCGCCAGCACCAGATCCGAGGCCTTTTCCCCAATCATGATCGACGGCCCGTTGGTATTCGA
>SYEN01000450.1 GCA_005800795.1 Burkholderiales bacterium
ACAACTATCGCGGCGTGTCGAAGTATTATTTCCCGATGTATTTAAAGGAAATCGAATACCGTTACAATCACCGCAACGACAACGTATTCAAGCTCTTTCTTAAAATCTACTTTAGTTACGTTTCGCCCTAATTACCAAAACAAATACTTATGGCGTATTCGCCCATTCGTAATCACGGCGTACTGATTACCACCCGATTGCGGCTTGCTCGTTATGGCTTGGCCTCTCCCGCTGCCCTGGCCATTTCTGCATTAAAACGACCAATCCCATTCATCGCGCCGGCCGAGTAAGCCTCGCGGTCGATGGCCAGTGTATAGTCGCTGGAACTGCGCTAGATATTGCCCGCGCCGCTCAACACGCTCAGAGCACCGCTCAGCACGTTGGCGGCACGCGGGGTGTTGTCGGCGGTTTGCTGCAGGGTGCCGGCGCGCTCGGTGATGTTCACCACCTGCTGCTTCGTGTGTACGCCGGGCATGCCGCGCATGATGCGCGATTTCGGCCGCCCCATCCACGGCGCTGTGGCGTTGGTGAGGTTCATGCCGGCGACGGTTTTCACCTCCGCCGACACCGAGCCGTAGCCGCGTGATGATTCGCCCCACACTTGCGGCGCGACGACGGTGTATTGCGGGATGATCAGTGTGCCGTCATTCAACAATGATTTGCCGCCTTGCACGAACTCGGAAAACACGCCGGAGGGGAACGCGGCCTTAAAATGCTGATCATCGCTGGGAGCGGCAGTGACGTAGGTTATGCCGCCTTCGCTCCTGGTGGGCAGTCCCGATGCACCTTCGGCCTTTTCGCGTTGCAGGGCTTTGATGAAATCGCGATCCTTTAGCTCGGCGTAGGTGATGACGGTGTAGCCCGTCGCGCGCAATTTGGCGACGAAATCGTCGTACGCTTTTTGCGCGACGCTCTGCGCAAAAGCCTTGTCGATGCCGCTGACCTTGAAATTGGCGCTGGCCAGTGCCGAGGCGCTGCCTCGCTGAAAAATACCGCTTTGCTGACGCGCGGTGACGCGTCCTTCGATGGCCAGCGACACGTAGACCGTGAGCACAATAATGGTCTTGTTGTAGTCGAGCAAGTCTTCAGGGTTGATGATGTTGACTTCGATGGGTGCTGCGGGTGTTGCTGTCGGTGTAATCTGCGCAGGTGGGGCCTCGGCGGGTGTTTGCGCGTGCACGGGAAAAACGGCGCTGGTGAGCAGTGCTAACATGATGTTGAAAATGCGGTTGTGCGACATCTCGTTCAGACTCCGATTGTTGGTTGATAATGCGGCTATGATAATCGTATGCGAAGGCTTGGCAAATGGAATGTCGTGAAGCGGTTTGCCACTGCGGCGAGGTCGCCACGAGGATTTGCACCAGTACTGCTGGCCCGCAGTGGATACCCATTCCTGCCTACCCTGCCGCGTGTCTTTCAGGAGTACAGTTTTGTTGGGGGTGGTTGACAGGCAAACAGCGCAAACGCGCTCGGCCAGGCGGGCGACAAACTTACTGCGACCCTGCCAACCCCAGCTTGCGCACCAGATCGCCCCATTTGCGGCCTTCTGCCGCGATGTACTGCTGATTCGCTTCGATGGATTCCAATGGCACCGGAATGAGATCTAGGCTGGCTATCGCTTTGCTCACGTCTGGCAAGCCGACGATGCGCGTCATCTCGCTGTGCAGCCGGTTGATCGCGGCGCGGGGAGTGGCCGCCGGTGCGACTAACGCATTCCACGAAACTGCTTCGATGCCGGGGCTGTTCATCGCTTCCGCCAGCGCAGGCACCTCGGGCAGGGAGTTGAATCGTGAGAGCGAAGACACCGCGAGCGCGCGCAGACGCTTGTCGTGGATGAACGGGCGTGAGGCGCTGGCTTCGACAAATCCCAGCTGCACATGGCCTGCTGCGATATCGACGATACCCTGTGGCGTGTTTTTGTACGGCACGTGGGTGACGTTGAGGCCGTAGTGGCGCATAAACAATTCCGTCACCAGACGCGGCGCACCGCCGGGGCCGGTGGAGGCGTAACTCAGTTGTTCCGGACGCGCCTTGACGTAGGCTGCGAGTTCCTTCACCGAACGTACCGGCAGCGACGGATGCACCACCAGCACGAACGGTGATTTCAGATAAACCGCGATGGGTAAAAAATCCTTCTGCGGATCGTAGGGTAACTGTTTGTAAACGATGGGGTTTACCGCCAATGCGGCGCTACTCGCCACCAGCAGCGCGTGGCCGTCGGCGGGCGCATTCCTGACGGCATTGGCGGCCACGATGCCATTGGCGCCGGGCCGGTTGTCAACAATGACGGGCCGGCCAAGACTTTGCGCAAGATGCTCGCTCCATGTGCGTACGACCACATCCATGCCGGTACCGGCCGCGAGCGCCAGTGTGACGGTGACAGTCTTGGAGGGATACTCCTGTGCCAAGGCTGGCGCACTGATTGATGCCACGAGCAGTGCGATGAGCCGCGGTGCGCGCATGTTCCCTACGCAGCAATTTCATTGAGCTTGCCCTGAATACGTGCCGCGAGTTTCGCGCGCCATTGATCCGCCGGTTCAAAATCAGGACGCGAGCGGCACAGCGCTTCTGTCTCGCGATAGATTTCGTCGTCGGACTTTGACAAATCAAACGGCTCGCCGCACGGTTGCGGTGTGTACCACGGGCTGTCGACATACAGCTCCATCGGATTGCCTTCGATGTCGCGGATGTAAATCGACCATGCATTGCCGTGACAGATCGGCGAGCCGTCGTTACGCCCTGCCGCCGTGAGCCGCGCCTGCGCGCGGCGCATGTCGGCGAGGGTGGCATAGTGAAAGGAAATCTGATTGATCGCCGAACCAAATCCACCGCCGCGAAACGCACCTTTCTCGATCTTGCCCTCGGTGCGCCCGGAGCACAGGATGAACTGATGATGCTCGCCCGGATCCAGCGTCATGAACACCAGATGGCGATCAGCCGGCGCCGGCACAGAGCCGCGATCGGCAACCACCATGCCCATCACCCGCGTGTAGAAATCCTCCATCGCCTTGATGTCAAAACAGTTGATGCCGAAGTGGCCGAAGCGCATGGCTTGGGTGGTCATGGTGGGA
>SYEN01000451.1 GCA_005800795.1 Burkholderiales bacterium
CCGATGATGGCGCGAAAACGCTCTGGGTATTCCAGTGCAAGATGCAGCGCGATTCGTCCCCCGATGGAGCAACCCATCGCCACCGGTTTGTCAAGTTCCAGAGCCTCCACCATCGCCATGATGATGTCGAGATAGTCGCGCGAGGTCAGTTGATAGTCGGCCCGCTGCCAACCTGCCGGCGGTGACGATTTGCCATGCCACGGCAAATCAAACGCGATCACGCGAAAATCCTTGAGAATGCGTGGTTCGTTCAGGATGCCACGATACTGGCGTGTATCTGCACCCGCCGTGTGCAGACACAGCAGCGGAATGCCCTCGCCCGCTGCTTCGACATACACGCGATGCGGTTTGCCGAGTAAATTCAGATGCAGATAGCGTCCGGAGACCGGCTCGAAGTGTGCGCCGCTGATCGTGTTCATGACGCGCCCGCCTTTGGACGCAATGCTGCCATCACGTCCTTGAAGTACAGCAGATTCGCCATGAACGGATGCAGGTTGCCCTCGATGCGCAGGGTGCGGTACTTTACCAGTGCCATCAAGTCATGAAAGCCCGGCGGCGGCTCGGCAAGCCAGAATTTTTCCCACGCCTCACGTGGCGCTCGCAAAGCGAATGTCCACGCGGACATTACAAACGGCCCGCGCGTGACCGAAGCAATGCGGCCGGCGTTGATTTCAATCAACCAGGACACGTCTCCAGCATCAACCAGAAACGTCGTTTCGACATAGCGCCCGCGCCACACCAACCGCTCATTGCTGTTTACCGCTTGTGCCAGTTGCTCCATGGGTGCTTTCCGTTGCTGCGAGTGAATGCCACAAAGTATACTCTGGCGAGTGATAGACCTTATAAACCTTAGCGCCGGTAAATCCCGCCGCCGCCATTCCGGATTTGAAAGTAACTGATGAATTCACGCAGTGAACTGCGCCAACGCGGCGAAGCCATGCGCGCAAAATTGTTCGGCGCCGAAGCTGTCACGGCCACCGCCAATAGCGATGTCGTGCCGAATTTTCGTGATCTGATGTCAGAAACCGAATTTGGCCTTGTGTGGTGCCGCCTTGGACTGCCGCTTGAAGATCGCATGGTATGTACGTTGGCGGCATTGGCATCGCTGCAACGCCAGACGGCGCTGCGGCGCTACGTCGGGGCCGCTCTCCACATCGGTCTCGAAGCGCTTGCCATTCAGGAAGTTATCATTCAGATCGGCATTTACGCAGGCTTCACTGCTTCAGAGGAAGCGCTCGACACCGCTGCTGACGTATTTAAGCAGCACAGCGTGACCGTACCAGCGCAACCTGCACGCGAAGATACGCTGGACGAACTGATGGCACGCGGCAACGCGCTGCTCAAAGCACTGCATCGCGAAGGCGGCGACAAGGGGTACGCAGCACCCGGCAACACCGTTACCGCTGCGCTCTATCCTGTGGCAATCCAATACGGCTACGGTGAAATCTGGTTCCGGCCAGGCCTCGCCCAACGTCAGCGCATATTGTGTTCGGTAGCCAGTTTTACCGCGCTGCGGCTGGAGGCGCAAACCAAAAAATTCGGACAAGCCGCAGTAAACCTCGGCCTTACGCGCAGCGAAGTGCTGGAAGCCGTAATTCAGACCGCGCCGTTTAGCGGCTTCGCGCCGGCGCTGAATGCGCTGGCGGTGCTGAGCGACGTGCTCAAGCCTGACTAAGCGTTTTACAACCGCCACACACACGTACCCGAGCGCTGGCTGACGTGGCCGCCCGGAATCATTCGCTTCATAACGGAATCATTCGCTCCATAACTGTAGCAAATACTATGACGCGATGCGCTTGGGCCGCCTGGCACCCCGTTCGGTGCAGCCCGGTCTTTGCCTTGAATTTCACCGCCAGCAAAGGCACAATCGCATGCGCATATCTGTAGTGCTTGCCTGCCCCGTGCGTTCCACGCGCGCATGTTCGACCCACGCGTGTCACCATCGCTCCGCCCCATACCGTGAAGGCTCGAGCCCGCAGCAAGACAACCGGCCTAAGTTATTGTTTTTATTTATTATTTTATAGACTTGCCGGCACCGCCGCTGAAAGACTCCCATGAAACTCGCCACTTTTATGATGCCGTTGCATCCGCCCGGCAAACATTACCCGCAATCGCTGCGTGAAGATCGCGAGGCGATCATTCTTGCCGACAAGCTCGGTTACGAAGAGGCTTACGTCGGTGAGCATGTCACCGATGCCGCTGAAACGGTCACGCACTGCATGATGTTTTTGGCCAGTCTCGCGACTGAAACGAAACACATCAAACTCGGCACCGGCACCATCAACATTCCCTGCATGCATCCTGCGGCCATTGCCGCGCAAGTGGCGATGCTCGATAACATGCTGGAAGGCCGCTTTATTATGGGGATCAGCCCGGGCGGTTTGATTTCGGATGCGGAAGTGTTTGGCAACCTGAATAACGACCGCAACGCCATGTTTGTCGAGGGCATTAACATGGTGCTGAAAATCTGGGAATCCGAGCCGCCCTACAATTTGCAGGGCAAGTTCTGGAATGTCACCACTGGCAAAACCATGATCCCCGAAATCGGTCAGGGCTATATTCTCAAGCCGTTTCAAAAGCCGCACCCGCTGATTGTCGGCACTGTGGTAGCGCCTTTTTCCAAAGGCGTGACCGCAATGGCGGAGCGTGGCTGGCAGCCTATTTCCGCCAATTTTTTGATGCCGGAATGGGTGAAGACGCATTGGCCCAATTACGCGGAAGGCAAGAAGAACATCGGTCAGATCGCCAACACCGCCGACTGGCGTGTGGCGAAAAGCATTTTTGTGGCCGATGATGAACAAACCGCCCGGCGATACGGCAAGACCGCCGAAGGGCCATATCACTTTTACTTCAAGCAACTGATTCTCAAGCTGGTGGGCTTTGCCGGACGGGGTAATTTGTTCAAGGTCGATCAAAGCATGCCCGATGCGGCGATAACCCCCGATTACGTTGCTGATCAATTGGTCATCGCCGGCACAGTCAACAGCGTCGTCGATCAGATTCTTGCCTTCCGCGAAAAAGTCGGCGACTTTGGCACGCTGATTTACGCCTGCCACG
>SYEN01000452.1 GCA_005800795.1 Burkholderiales bacterium
CGCCTGGTAGTTGCGCACGCCGGTCCATGGCGCGGTTTTGTCTTTCGACAATTGATCGATGCTGTAGGCGTGGGGTTCGCTTTTCATTAACCAATATCGCATGCGCATTCTCCAAAAAAAATGCGGCAAAGCCGCATTTTTTCACTCAACATTCAAAAATAGACACTGCTGTTAGGGTTCCCCCGCCTGTGCCGTCAGGCCCGGTTTCTTGAACCAAAGGCTCAAGGGGTCGCCTTCCGGATTCCTTTAGGTTCGTCCGACGTGGGACGCTCACACCGGTATCACAAGGTCAGCAACCTATTACCACTTATTGGCTCAAAGAAATTAAAGGCCTTTACGAACACCGCAGGGGAATTTCTGAGCGGGCTGGCCGATACGCCGTGCCGGGAGCTGCACGCGGATCAGAACAGTTGCGTCTGCTCCGCCATGGCTTTATCGATCACCGCTTCCATGCCGGCCATTCTACGCTTGAAGCCTGCCATGTCAAAATCGCCGCCGACTTTTGCGCCGAGAAATTCGTGCGTGATGTTCAGCGCCGCCATTATGGCGATGCGCTCAAGACCGACAATCTTGCCCTGATCGCGGATTTCTTCCATGCGGCGATTCAAGTAGTCAACCGCCTCAAGCAGACCGGCTTGCTCGCTTTCCTTGCACGCGACGCGAAAATTGCGCCCCATGATGGTGATTTGCAGACCCTTGGCATCCTTGGCGTCTTTGGTATCTTTGCTTTCGCGGACTTCGGCGGCGCTCATGATCAGCTCACGTTGGCGTCTTCGGGAATTTGCTGCAGCAGCGCTTCCAGCCGCGCCGTGGCGCCGCTGATTTTGTCTTCAAGCTGGCGTTTGGCACTCAACGCGGACGCGACTTCCTGCCGCAACTGGTGGTTTTCAGCACGCAATTGCTGGCACACCGCTATTAGCTGCGACAGTTTGGCTTCGAGCGATTTAAGTTCCGCTTCCATGCAAGCACTATAGTTGTAAAAAATCCATCAAGTCAACTACTAACGATGAAAAGTGAATGTGATTTAGCAATAGTGTGCAGGGTTGTTGTTGCGTGTTGGGTGCATGTTAGGTGCGTGCTAACATACGCCCGTTCGCGCGGTGGGCCGTCCGTAGGTCATGCACGCGCGAACACGGCAAAGGGTGCCGGCGTTTCTTCGAGAACGCCGGTTAAACGGGAAGCCGGTGAGAAAAAAGTGATTTAAAACAATCACTTACATTCTATTCCGGCGCTGCCCCCGCAACGGTAAGTGAACGCGACCGTAGTGCATTTTTACGTAGTCGCGGCGATGTGCCAGCAAAGCCACTGTGCGTGTCTGCAAGAACGCATGGGAAGGCGGCCCATTGAATTCATGAGCCCGTATACCGGCCCCTGCCGAAGGATGGAAATGCCGCGGGGATGCGGTGTGCCTGATCCACGCCGGCGCGCTTGCGTGTCCGGTGCGGCATCGTGCTAAGTGATTCCCCAAGGTGTTTTCGAAGCATCGAAACGCGCGCGGCGGGCGCGCAACACCTTTGAGGAAATTATGATAAGGTCCCTAGTTCCAGCCACGGCGGTAGCCGCAAGTCTTGTTTTGCCAGTAGCATTCCCGGCGGCTCATGCCGCGCAACCCCCGGCATCGCCGACGCCTGTCGGACCACCCGTGGTGGTCACCGCAACGCGCTTTGCGGAAACCACCGGCACCGCAACGCCAGGCGTCACCGTCATCACCGCCGAAGACATCCGCAACAGCGCCGCGAAAACCGTGCCAGATATTTTGTCGCAGCAGGCGGGCATCAACGTGCGCGATCTGTTCGGCAACAATGCGGCCACCACCAGCGTCGACATGCGTGGCTTTGGCGCAAGCGGCACGCAGAACACGCTGATTCTCGTCGATGGCCGGCGCGTCAGTGATGTCGATTTATCCGGCGTGCAATGGGCCGCAGTGCCGCTAGGCGCCATTGACCGCATCGAAATCGTACGCGGCAGAGGCGCGGTGTTGTATGGCGACGGCGCGTCGTCGGGCGTCATCAACATCATCACGCGTTCGCCAGGCACGCAAAAAAGCGGCGTTACGATTGAAGGCGGTTACGGCAGTTACGACACACGCGAGTTGATGCTCTACGGCAATCTCAATGGCGAGCGCGCGGGCTTCAGTGTGCAGGCCATCGACAGGGCGTCCGGCGGCTACCGTGACAACAATTACAACCGGCAACACAATTTGCTGGCGGATCTGTATTGGCTGTCAGGCTTGGGTGAAATCACCCTCAAGCTTGCCGCTGACCGCCACGGCATCCGTCTCCCCGGCGCGCGGCAAGTACAGCCCAGCGCCAATGTCAATCAGTTCATCAGCGACAAACGCGGCGCGCAAACGCCGCTGGACTACGCTTCGCGCGACGGCGACCGTGCGCTGCTTGACTGGCGTGTGCCCACCAGCTTTGGCGAATTCAATCTGAGCGGCGGTTGGCGCAGCAAGGAGCAAAAATCCTATTTCGACTTCGGAGGATTCCCCAATTACCGCATCGCCGATCTGAATGTGTTGTCGCTGACGCCGCGCGTCAAAGTCACCCTGCCGCTGGCGGGTCACGCCAACACGCTGATTGCAGGGGTGGACAGCTATCGCTGGGATTACCGGCTGCTGGTCTCCAACGCGCCGGGCAATATCACCCGCCCCATCAACACTGTTGAGGCGCAACAGCAGAACACGGCGTTGTACCTGCAGGACACGCTGCAATTGACCCAGCGGTTCTCGGTAACCGCCGGTGCGCGCCGCGAGCGTTTCAGTATCGACGCCACCGATCGCCACAACGCCACCGCGCCCGGCGGCGCATTCGGTTCAGGTGCGCCCCCCGGATCGCAAAGCGAATCCGCTAATGCGTTTGAATTCGGCGTGCGCTACCAGCTGGCCACGCAGACCGCGTTGCATGCGCGCAGCGGCACCAGTTTCCGCTTTGCCAATGTCGATGAAATTTACGAATCGTCCACCGCGTTCACCAACCAGTTCCAGTTTTTGCGTCCGCAGAAAGCGCGCACGCACGAAGTGGGCTATGAAACGCGCGGCACGGCAGGCCGCGTGCGCGCCGCGTTGTATACGATGGAAGTGCGCGACGAAATTCACCTCGACCCGTTCACCAACGGCACCGGCAACACCAATCTGCCGCCGTCACGCCGCCGCGAGCTGGAGCTCGACGGGCAGTGGCTCGCCACGCCCTCCGTCACGCTGGGCGCCGCTTACACTTATGTCGACGCCACCTTCCGCGAAGGCGTGCTGCCGGGCAGCGGGTTCTCGCAATTGAACGTGCAACTCGCCGGCCGAACCGTGCCGCTGGTGCCGCGTAACAAGTTGTCGGTGAACGCTGCATGGGCGATGAATGCCAACACACGGTTGAGCGCCGCTGCCAACTACGTCGGCTCGCAGTTCATGGACAACGACGAAGGCAACACGCTGGGCGTAAAAATCCCCGCCTACACCGTGGTGGACCTGAAGCTGGTCTACCGCAACGGCCCGTGGCGCGTGGGCGGCGCAATCAACAATCTCTTCGGCAAGCCGTACTACAACTACGCCGTGCGCAGCCAGTTTGTGGCTGACCGTTACAACGTTTATCCGTTGCCGGAGCGCAATATGTCGTTGAACGTGGCTTATGAGTTTCGGTAACCGCAGTTAACTGAAGCGGGGCTGGCGCGCGTAACGTCAGCTCTTTCAACGCTTCTCATCTTCACCCGTAATCGGCAACGACACCGGCGCCTTGATCCGCGCCGACAAATCATAAGCCTTGGCCAGCATCAGCCGGTCATGCCCTTCGGCGGCAGTGGCGTGCACGGTAGGCACACCCATCGACAAACGCATCAGCCACGCCTGCGTCTCCTCGGCCATCGGCCCGCGCAGCGCGCCCAAAGCCATATCGCCCGCCGGTGTGCTGCCGACAAAATCCACCAGCCGGCTGCTGTCGGCGACGTAGCCCATGCCCTGCGGCTCGGATACCGCCATCACAAAATCACGATGGCTGTCGTCGATGGTCATCACGCCGGTGGTGCCGACCACGCCGACCTCCAAGCCGTACACCGCGCCAGGCCAGTTCACCGGCAGCGCCCAGTTGACCACGCTGTTGTAGAGCGTGCCATCGCTGAAGGTCATGGTGCCGACGGTGGCGTCGGTGCCGCCGTATTTTTTACCGAGGGCTTTGTCGACCGAACGTGCGTAAATTTCCACCGGCGTTTTGCCCTGCATCATCCACATCACGATGTCGAGCGCGTGGGTGCCGGAAATCACCATCGGCGAATTGAGTGCGGGTTCGCTTTCGCGCTGGTAGTTGTTCAGCGCCACCATGCGATTGAGGAACGCACGCGAGCTGACGGTGGTGACATCGCCCAGCGCGCCCGCAGCGATTCTGTCTTTCGCCACCAGCCAGCGGCGGCGAAAGCGCTGGGTATAGCCGATCAGCGCATCCACGCCGGCCTGCTGTATCAAGTCGAGCACCTTCGCCGATTCGGCGAGCTGATTGGAAATGGGTTTTTCAATCAGCAGCGCCGGTTTGTTGGGATTTTCCAGCGCCACCAACGTGGGGTCGGCGTGCAAGTGGCCGACAGTGGCAATCAGCACGGCAGTGACTTCGGGGCGCTTTAACAGCTCGCGGTAGTCGCGCGTGACAAAATCCGCGCCGATTTGCTGCGCCACCAGCCGCCCGCGTTCGGGGTTGATCTCGGCGATGCCGATCCAGTCCACCGCCGGAAAGCGCGCAGCAATTTCACCGCGCATCAGACCGACACGGCCCGCGCCGACAATGGCGAGGCCGATTCGTTTGGGATTCTTCTGTGTCATGTGCCAGCCTTGTCCAACTTTTTTCCGGAGCCGATTGTGCCACGCGCGGTGCGTCGACAATAACCAAAACCAATCAATTGTAAGTATCTGTTTTTATTAGCTTATTTTTGACTGCTTGTTGCCGCTCACGATATCGTCGCAGTGTTATATTCCCGCGCTGTCGCTCACTATACTGGTTCAGATCATCATGAAACACACTTTTTCGGCTGCCGTCGCGCTGTTGTTCGCCACTTTCGCCCCGATCATTTTGGCGCAGCCACAGTGGTCGCCTACGCGCCCGGTGCGCCTGGTCGTGCCGTTTCCGCCTGGCGGCGCGACCGATGTCATCGGCCGCATCGTCTCCGTGCGCCTCGCCGAGCGCGTGGGACATCAAGTGGTGGTGGACAATCGCGGCGGTGCGAATGCCATCATCGGCACCGAAATCACCGCCAAGGCCGCGCCCGATGGCCACACCCTGTTGCTGGTGCCGGTGGGACATTCAATCACGCCATCGGTCACGCGCAAGCTGCCGTACGACACACTGAAAGATTTTGCCGCCATCGGGCAGATCGGCAATGGTGCCTACGTGCTGTTGGTGAATGCCGCGCTGCCCGCGAAATCAATGAGTGAGTTTATTGCACACGCCAAGTCGCGCGCAGGTGCGCTTAACTATGCGGCCACAGGCCACGGTAACGCCACGCATCTTGCCGGTGAGTTGCTAAAGGCGCTCGCCGGCATCGATATGCAAAGTATCTACTACAAGGGTGGAGGCCCGGCACTGGCCGACTTAATGGGCGGGCAAGTATCGGCGTTTTTTGCGGGGCTTGCCACTGCGGCCGGGCAGATCAAGGCCGGCAAAGTGCGTGCGCTGGGTGTCACTACGCTGCGCCGTGCCGGCGGGTTTCCCGATTTGCCGACCATCGCCGAGTCGGGCGTGCCGGGGTATGAAGTCGACGGCTGGTACGGCCTGCTTGCGCCCGCGGCCACGCCTGCCGCGGTCATAGCGCGGCTGAATCAGGATTTGTCCGCTGTGGTCGCAATGCCGGAAGCAAAAGAACGCCTGTTGGGCGTGGGTATCGATGCTCGCGGCTCCACGCCCGCCGAATTTCATCAGCGCATTGCACGCGACATTCAGCGCTGGGCGGAAGTGGTGAAAAGAGCGAAGATTACGCCAGAGTAAATCAGACAATATCAAAAGTGAGGAGCCCCATGTTTTTTACCTGTTCATCGCACGGTCGCACGCGCTCAGCCGCTGCCGCCAAATCCCCCAGCCGGAAATTCGTGAAACGGCCCAAAGGCGCGAAGAAAACGCTTTCGGTCGATTTACATTGCCACGTGCACGTGCCCGAGGCGGACGCCATCGCCAAACAAACCGCGATGCCGGCGCGCGATCCGGTGATACAGCACGGCAGCCAGCGCAGTGCCGACCGCCAGAAGGAGCAGTGGCAGCAAATTCATCACAAGGCCACGTCCACCGACGCGCGCCTCGCGGAAATGGACAAGATGGGCATCGACGTGCAGGCGATTTCAACCTCGCCCAGCCACTACAACTACCGCATCGAACCGGAACTCAATCGTCAGGCGTCGCGCGTGGTGAACGAGCGGTTGGCGGAAATCGTGGCTTCACACCCGGATCGTTTCGTGGCGCTGGGCACCGTGCCGATGCAGGATCCGCAAATGGCCGTGGCGGAACTGGAATACTGCATGAAGAAACTCGGCTTTCGCGGGCTGGAGCTCGGTACCAACGTCGGTAAAACCGAAATTGCCGATCCGAAGTACGAAAAACTGTGGGCGAAAGCGCAGGAACTCGGCGCGGTGATTTTTCTGCACCCCAGCGGCTTTACCGACACCAGTCGCATGAAGGAACACTTTCTCACCAACGTCATCGGCAACCCGCTCGACACTACGATGGCCATCGCGCACATCGTCTACGGCGGCATTCTTGAACGCTATCCGAAGCTCAAAATCGTCGCCGCGCACGGCGGCGGCTACATGGGCCACTACCCCGCGCGCATGGATCACGCCTACCGCGTGCGCCCCGAGTGCCACGACCACATCACGCGGCCGCCATCGTATTACATGAAGAAAATTTACTACGACACCATGGTGTTCGGCGAAGCGCAACTCGAACATCTGGTCAAGCTGTGGGGCGAAAGTCACGTCGTCATCGGTACCGACTACCCCTACGACATGGGCTACTACAAGCCGGTGGATTTCATCGAGCGCACAAAATCACTCACGCGCAAACAGAAGGACGCGATCATCGGCGGCAACGCGGCGAAGCTGCTGGGACTGAAGGTGCCAAAGCGGTAGTCGCGTGAGCGGCTATTAGTCCTGATTGTCCCGGTGCGTAATTCGCACCGGCGAAGCATGCACGCCATAAGACCGCATCACCGTCTGCCCGGTATTGCGAAAGCCATGCTTGGTGTTCGGCGGGGCGACGATGGTTGAGCCGGGGCCGATGGCCTTCGGCCCACCTTCGCCTTCGACCCATGCCTCGCCTGTGCCGTCGATCACGGTGACGACTTCCACGTAGGGGTGCGAGTGCGTGCCGGTGGAATAACCGGGCGGCGATGTCTGAATGCCGATGCGCACCGGCGTGGAACCGGCCTCGTCGCCGACGATGGTCTGGTAGGTGCGGCCAGTATCAAAGGTTTCTATTTTGACGGCTTCGAGAGGAATGATCGGCATGGCTGGCCACCGTTTCGGGGTTGTCGCAATGTGTCGCTACGTGCAGTGTATCTCGAATGGCGGCAGGATGAAAAACGTGGCCACCTTCGCGTATTTTGCTATACTGCAGCGCAGGAGGACACTGCCATGAAAATCACCCGCGTCGAAGCCTTTCAGGTCGCCTGGTCGCCCAATGAAAAACCGCAGCAGCACAGCGCCTTCGTGCTGGTGCATACCGATGACGGGGTTACCGGCATCGGCGAGGCCTCACCCATGCAGGGTGGCCGCGCGTCGCTGGGGATGATTCGCGACGACATTGCGCCGCTGCTGATCGGGCGCGATCCGCTGGATCACGCGGTGCTGCTGGATCAAGCGCTGCATACGCTGGTCAAACTCGGCCCCGAAGGCGCGCTGACCAGTGCGCTGGCCGCGCTGGATATCGCGCTATGGGATATCAAGGGCAAGTTGACCGGGTTGCCGATCTACAAGCTGATCGGCGGGGCGTGGAAGACGGCGCTGCCTTTTTACGCGTCCATCGGCGGCAACGGCGAGCGCACGGTCGGTGAGGTGTGTGCCGTGGTCGAGCAACGGCTGAAGGACAAACCCGCCGCGGTGAAAATACGCTTCGACAACAACCGCACACAACTGGATGCCGACATCCCCGGCGATTTTGCCAAGGCGAAAGCCGTGCGCAAGCTGGTGGGCGAAGGCTTTCCGCTCGCGTTCGATGCGAACAATTGCTATTCGATTGGCGGCGCGATTCGCATGGGCCGCGCGCTTGAGGAATTGGGCTACTGGTGGTTTGAAGAACCGGTGCAGCACTATCACGTCAAGGCGATGGGCGAGGTCGCGCAACGGCTGTCGATCACCGTGTCGGCGGGCGAGCAAACCTACACGCTAGCCGGCCTTGCCGATTTGATCAGCGCCGGCGTGCGCATGGTGCAACCGGACATCGTAAAAATGGGCGGCATCACGGGCCTGTTGCGCTGTGCCGCGTTGGCGCATGCGCACGGCGTCGAGCTGGTGCCACATCAAACGCAGCCAATGATCGGCCATACCGCAAGCCTGCACGTGATGGCGTCGTTGCTGCAAAACACCAAGCCGGCGGAGTGGAATGACCCGAGCACGCGTACGCATGCGGTGTTTGAAAATCCGCCGCTGCCGGTGCAGGGGTTGTTTCATTTGTCCGATGCGCCGGGGTTGGGGCTGCGGCTCAACGCGGCGGAGCTGGCAAAGCGGCGCG
Source organism: Burkholderiales bacterium (assembly GCA_005800795.1). GTDB lineage: Bacteria > Pseudomonadota > Gammaproteobacteria > Burkholderiales > SG8-41 > UBA5216. The sequence continues at coordinate 8,691 of SYEN01000452.1, forward strand.
TGCAATAAATAAAAAACTTAATTAAATCAATTAATACAAATTTCTCGTCATGCGGCATCTCGAGCCCACGCTCAATCCGCGCGCGCGCCGGTGGCCTTGACCACCCTGCCCCACTTGGCGATTTCGCTGCAGATGTGTGCGCCGAACTGTTCCGGATTGAGCACGGTTTGCTCGAAATCGTTGGTGTCCATTTTTTCGCGGGTGGCGCGATCCTGCAAAATCAGTGCGCTTTCCTTGTAAAGCCGCGCGATGATGTCCGGCGAAGTTTTTGCCGGCGCGACGATGCCGTACTACACACTTGCTTCGTAACCGGCCACGCCTGATTCAGCGATGGTCGGCAGATCCGGCAGCTTGGTGATGCGCTTGGCACTCGAAATCGCCAGTGCCATCAGGCGACCGGCCTTCACCAGCGGCATCGCGCCGGGCGTGGAGGCAAACGACAGTTGTATCTGCCCGGCCACCAGATCGGTGTTGGCGGGTGTCGCGGCTTTGTACGGCACGAACACCATTTGCACGCCCGCCATACTCTTGAACAGCTCGGTCGCCAGATGCGCGGCATTGCCCGGCACCGCACCGAAATTCAGTTGATCGGGGCGCGCTTTCGTTAAGGCGATCAACTGCTTGATGTTGCTCACCGGCAACGACGGATGCACCACCACCGCAAACGGCGCCGATGCCGCCAGTATCACCGGAGCAAAATCACACAGCGGGTCGTAACCGAGCTTCGGATAGAGGCTGATGTTGATCGACATCGGCCCCGACGTACCCATGAACAGCGTGTAGCCGTCGGGGGCCGATTTGGCGACCATTTCCGCGCCGATATTGCCACCGGCGCCCGGGCGATTTTCGACGACCACTTGTTGGCTGAGCTTTTCGCTCAGCGGCTGCGCGATGAGGCGCGCGAGGATGTCGGTCGGCCCCCCCGCCACCAGCGGCACGACCAAACGTAGGGTTTTTGCGGGGTAGTGTTGTTGGGCGTAGGCAGAGCTGACAGCCACCAGCAAGAGTGCAATTGCAATGTGAACCATGATTTTCCTTAGTGCCAATTCGCAACGTAAATGAAAATAAAAAGCCTGGGTGGTCACTTCCGCGTAGAGGGGTGTAAAAGTCCCTCGCGCAATTAACAATTAATCCAGTTCGAAAATTACAATCTCATGATCCACCAGTTTCGGCACAGTCACCTTGACCGTGCCGCTGATCATTGACAGCGGCAGCGGCGCCTCGTTACTCGCCAGCCGCACTGACTTGACGCGCTGCCCGGCAGGCGGCCGCAGCCGCACCACGATATCGCGAACCTCCACCAGATTGCGTCCTGGATGCCACCACCCGTTGTTGAGCGGTTTGTCGATGGGCAGGTTGATTAAATGCGCCAGCGTGCGGCTGGGTTGGCCCATGAGGGTGACATCCACATAGTCGGGCGCATCGACCTCCAGCGCCATGGGCTCGCCCAGCGCCCAGCGCACCGCGTTCGCCAGCACGCGGCCAAGATCAGGAAAACCATAGTGGTAATACACGCCCTCCATCGTGTTGGCGAAATACACGACGCGGTCCTTCCCACAGGCGCCGTGAACCACCACCGGGATGTCAGTGGTCTCGCGCACCGCGCTGTATTCGGGAATGCTGATGGTGGCGCCGTCGTGCGCGATCACTGGCGGAATCAGCGTCAGCGGCACTGCGTGCGCCGTTTTTACCACGATCAGCGCACCTTCATTGGGGATCAAATCCGTGTCGCCTATGCCTGCCAGCAACGGGTCATCGCGCACTTCCAGTTTGGCGTAGGAGGATTTGAGTCCTTCGCGTTTGCCCGTGCGGGTGATGCCGAGCAGGGCGTCGAACGCGGGCGTTGCGCGCAGATTCCCGTTGACATCGCACAGGCCGGTCTCGAAACCAGCCATCACTCCGCCGCCGGCTTTCGCGTATTGCTCCAGCGCCGCCGCTGCCGCGTCTGCCACGCATGCCAGATTGGAAATAACCACCGCGCCGTACCGCGCCAGCCGTTCCGGCGAAATAAGCTTGTCGGATATCACGTCAAACGGAATGTGCGCCTCCTGCAACGCGAGGTACCAGCCGCGAATGAAATCGAGATAACGCTGCTGCGGTTTCTCGCGGCCATGGTTGTCCTGCGTGTGGCGCGACAGCACCAGCACCACGCGCGCCTGTGACTGCGCGCCATCAAGATATTTTTCCCAACGTTCAAGACGCTGAAAAACCTCTTTCATCGGCGCGAGACTGCGGCGGTCAAACAACTCAGAGTAACCGCCGTTGATGTGCAGCCACGGACTCACGCCATTGGCCACTTGCTGCGCGATCCAGGGCCGGTTTTCCGCTTCGGGCGCGGCGTACAGCCGCCACCACGGATAAAAATAGCTCACCGTCATCCAGCGTGGCTTCTCCAGCGCGAGCGTGGCCAGATACTGCTTGTATGCCCGGCCAGAAGGGCGCGGTGTGTCGGCGCTGGCATTCGAACGTCGGAATATCCTGATGCGCGAGCCAGTAGTCGATATCCCAACCGCCAGGGCGTATGGTTTCCAGCGACTCCATCAATTGCACGGCGGCAATAAACACCGCATCCGGTTTCACCGCATGAATTTCGCGATGCATCAGCGCCACCCAATCGGCAATGCGCCGGTAGCGCCATTCGTTGTAGTGCCGCCAGACGGGATCGTCCCAGTTTTCCTTGCGTGGTATGGCCTGTCCGGACTCGGCCTTGAACATCGCTTCACAGGTGGCGCAATAACACACGCCGGTTTCCCACGCGGCGAACTTGCCCTGGTTGTTCCAGATGCCGTCGGCGTCGTAGCGTTGCAGGATTTCGCGCACCACTTCAACCATGCGCGTGCGGTAATAACCCGCGTTGGGGCAGGTCACGTAGTGCTCGCTCACCTCGCAAAAGTTGCCGTTACTATCGCGGCTGAACCATTCCGGGTGCTCGGCGGCCAGTGATTTCGGTGCGCAACTCGGATCAATACGCGCCAGCACGCGCAGGTTTTCCCGATGCGCGACGGGGATCACTTCCGCCAGCAGATCGCGCCCGCCCAGGCCATTCGACAGGCGATGCCCGACAATCTTCGTTTGATAAAACGCCACAATGCCGCCGCCGCTGAGACAAAATGCGGTGGCGCGATAGTCCTTCGCCGCCGCGACCAGCGCTTCGGCGTCGACCTTCGGTTCGTCGCCTTCGCGCAAGTTCAGCAACAGCACGCGGTGCGGGCCGCCATACCACGGGTTAGCCAATGGGATGCTTCAAAAAATAATCAATTAAAACAGATAGTTACAGTGCATCAACCCCGATGCCGCGCAATAAAATCCAGCACCGCTCTGGCACAAGCCACAGGCTCGGTGGCGGCTACGTGATACGACTCGCCGGGTAGCACCAGCAGTTCCGAGTTCGCCATCTTCTGCTGCCACGCACGCACCTTTTCCACCGGGTACAGCGGATTGTCCTGTGTGGTAATCACTTGCGCAGGACATTTAATGTTGAGCAAATCCTGCGTGATATCAACCTTGGGCACCGCGCCGATAAAGCCCAACTGCGTGGACGCCGCCGTCTTGCCCATCAGCTGTATCCACCATTCGATGCCCGCCGGCGGAAAGGTCGCGCCCAGACGTTTAGCCATCGTTTCGCGCGCCCAGCCTTCAACGCCGGATTTCTCGATCAAGTTCACCCACGCGCGATACCGGTCGCCGCCGTCTTCCCCGCGCGTGGGGGAAGACAGCACCGTCACCGTCTTCACACGCGACGGGTGCCGCGCCGCCAGGTGCAGCGCCATGGTGCCGCCGACCTTGGCGCCCACCAGATAAAACGTGTCGATGTTCAAGTGATCCATCACCGCAATAAAATCATCGGCGATGCGGTCGAGCGACCACGCATGATCGCGCGGCATGGGTGTGGATTTGCCAAAGCCGCGCATGTCGGGCCGCACCACGCGATAGTCGCGCGTGAGCTCCGGCATCCAGCCGTACCACGCCGCGCCGCTTTCCGCATTGCCGTGCAGCAGCAAAATCGTTTCGTGTTCACGCCACGGCTCGGCGAAATCGGTGACTTCGTAATGCAGATTCAGATCCGGAGTGACTTTGATCGAGGGCACGGAAATTTTCCTTTGTTAAACCGTTGCGGCGCTACTCTGTGCGCACGCCCGCAGCGCGGATGACTTTGCCCCACTTGGCGATGTCTGCAATGATCACCCGCGTGAATTCCTCCGGCGTGTTGCCCACCGGCACGATGCCTTCCGCCGCGAACTGCTCGGCGAACTGCGGGGTCTTGACGATGCGCACGATTTCGCTGTTTAGCCGGTCGATGATCGCGCGCGGCGTGCCCGCCGGCGCCAGCATGCCGTTCCAGCCCTGCACCTCATAGCCCGGCACGGTGTCGGCTATGGGCGGCACCTCGGGCAGGAACGGCAATCGTTCGCGCGTGCCCACGCCGAGCGCACGCACGCGTCCGGATTTGAGTTGCGGCAGCGCCGTGGCCATTGAGGCCACGAAATACACCTGAATCTCGCCGCCGATCAGCGATGTCATCACCTGCGGTGCACCCTTGTAAAACACCTGCGTCACCTGCAAACCAGCCATTGCGCGAAACAATTCACCCGACAGGTGCCCCAGGCTGCCGCTGCCAACGGAGCCAAAATTAATCGTGCCGGGTTTCTCTTTGGCCAGCGCGATTAATTCCTTGACGCTGCGCACGGGCACAGCGGCATTGACCACCAGTACCGGCGCCACCACGCTCACCAGGGTGATCGGCGCGAAACTTTTCACGCTGTCGTATGGCAGCTTCGCCACCAGTGTGGGATTTACCGCATGCGACGGAAACACCAGCACCAGCGTGTAACCATCCGGCGCGGCGGTGGCGACGATCTGTGTACCCAGCACGCCGCCCGCGCTGGGGCGGTTATCGACGATGAC
>SYEN01000453.1 GCA_005800795.1 Burkholderiales bacterium
CGCCTCGGCGCAGCTTGAATTCCCACGTCAGATCATCAATCGCGCGCCACGATTCGGCCAGGCCGGGCCTTAAGCGCGAACGCGCGTCTTTGCCCACCAAAGTGTCGAACATATGCTCGGCGACATTATTGTTGGGTGTCAGGTTGTGATAGTGCGGATCAAGGGACGTTACGTCGGCGCCCAGTCCGATGCTGAGATCGGCCGCACGTGCGGGCAAACCTGTCAACAATGACATACCCAATAGTGCAGAAACCGCAACGAATTTCCCTACAGTGGCCAGTCGCATGTGCATGAATTCTCTCCTCGGCAAGTGCGTGCAGCATACCGTAATTTTGCCTGATTGACAGGGTGCAGCCGCCCTTCTATCCTGCCTCTTTACCGCTTGGAGATGCTGCATGACAGCCCATCCGCAAAACGCGACCAGCGTGGACATGATCCGCAAGCTGGTCGGCTTTCCCACCGTCAGCCGCGAATCGAATCTTGATCTGATCGACTTCGTGCGCGAGTACCTGAAGCCGTTCGATGCTGACGTGCGGCTGACCTTCGACGACGGCAAGCGCAAGGCCAATCTGTTTGCCACGCTGGGGCCGCGAACACAGGGCGGCATCGTGCTCTCCGGTCACACCGACGTGGTGCCGGTTCAGGGCCAGGCATGGGATGCTGATCCGTTCATCCTGCGCGAGCAGGACGGCAAACTGTACGGTCGCGGCACCTCCGACATGAAGAGTTTTATCGCGGTGGCGCTGGCCCTGCTGCCGGAATTCGTGAATCGCAGGCTGAAATCGCCGCTGCATCTCGCCTTCAGCTACGACGAGGAGGTCGGCTGCATCGGCGTGGGCCGCATGATCAGCGACCTCACCGCAGCGGGCATACGCCCGCAATCGTGCATCGTTGGCGAGCCGACGCTGATGAAGCCGGTGATCGCGCACAAAGGCAAAAAAAGTTATCGCGCCACGGTGCGCGGCCTGGCCTCGCATTCAGCCTATGCTCCGGACGGGGTGAACGCGGTGGAAGCCGCTGCTGAGGCGGTGGCGTATCTAAAGCGCATGGCACGGCGGCATCGCGACAGCGGCCCCTATGACCGCGGCTTCGACGTGGCGCATACCACGGTGCACACCGGTGTGCTTCAGGGCGGCACGGCGCTTAACATAGTGCCGCATGAATGCAGCTTTGATTTTGAATTTCGCCATCTGCCGGGCGACGATCCCGAAAAACTGTTCGCGGAATTCAAATCCTATGTTGTGCAAACGCTGGAACCGGAAATGAAAGCCGTGTTCAAGGACGCCGGTTTCGACATCCGTTTGATGTCTCAGATACCGGCCATGGATAACAGCCCGGAAACCGAAGTGGTGGCGTTAGCGCAAGGGCTATCGGGCAACCATGAGACAGGCAAGGTGTCATACGGCACCGAGGGTTCGCAGTTCCAGGCAGCCGGTATCCCCACGGTGATCTGCGGGCCGGGCTCGATTGAGCAGGCGCACAAACCCAACGAATATGTGTCGCTGGAACAGATCGCGCGGAGTGAAACGTTTCTACGCGGATTGATGGGGCGGGTTTGTACCTAGCGTTGGGTACTATTATCGTAAGTATCTGATTTATTTACGATTTTTTTCGGGGTAGTTAATTCTCGGCGGCTCCGCCACCGGCTTCGCCGCGAGCTTTTCCTCGAGCACACGGATCGCCGCCGCAAGCTGCGTATCTTCGCCCTTAAAAGTCGCGTGCGGCAGGTTATCGACTTCAATATCCGGTTCGACACCCTTGCCTTCGATCAGCCATGCGCCCTCCAGCCCGATCTGTCCGCGTTCGGCAGCGCGCGCCTGACCGCCATCCACCAGCCGGTTTGAATCAGTGAGCCACACGCCCGCGCCCGCCGTGCGTTTGCCCACCAGCGTGGCCAAGCCCAACCGCCGCATGCCCTCCGAAAACGTTTCACCGTCGGAATACGTGCCCGCATCCATCAACACGACGATGTGGCCGCGAAACGCCGCCTGCATATTCCAGATGCGCCGCTCGCCGCGATCCTGCTGATAATTCCAGGCGCGGCGCAGCAGCTTTTCGATCACGATGGAATCGATGTTGCCGCCGTTGTTTTGCCGCACGTCGATGATCAGGCCTTCTCGATCGTAGACGGCGTAAAACTCGCGCGCAAAGTCCGCGATATCGGCAGCCGCCATTGCACGCAGGTGCAAATAGCCGAAGCGCCCTTGCGACGCCGCTTCGACGCGCTCGCGCCGCTGCCACACCCAGTCGTGGCGTTTGTAATCGGCTTCACGCGCACCCGGCGCGGGAGTCACGACCACCTTGCGTGTCTCGCCACCGGTGCGCAATTCCAGCAACACCTGCCGGCCCGCCTTGCTGCGCAGATTCACGGTCAAGTCTGCCAGATTTTTCACCGGCTGACCATCGAGCGCGATGATCACATCGCCTGCCTTCGCACCCACACCGGGCCGTGCCAGTGGCGGCAAACTGTCGATCAATTCCGGGTCACCCCGATAAAGGCGCGAAATGCGTACGCCGCCTTCGGCTGCATCAGTGTTTTCCAGCAACGCGCCCAGCGTGGCCGGTACGATATTGTCGTCACCACGCCGCAAGTCGCCTAAGCGTACGGTCGAATGCAGCAACGACAATTCGGCCACCATTTGCGCCAGCAGATCGGAGAGTTCATCGCGGTCGGTCACGCGCGGCAACAGCGCCTCATATTTGCGGCGCATGGCGGGCCAATCCACGCCGTGCATTTTTGCGTCGTAAAACCAGTCACGGTGCAGGCGCCACGCATCGGCAAAAATCTGCCGCCAATCCTCGCGTGGTTGCACACTGAACTGCCAATCGCTGAGGCGCACCTGCGCGCGCGGTAATTCGGCGGACGGCGGCGGCTTCGGCCCCGCGCTGACAATATACAATTCGGCACCACTCCAACGCCGCAACAGCACTTTGCGACGGTCGCCGGACAACGCAAACTGCCGGATATCATTCATATACGTGTCGGCCGGCACGCCCGCGTTGTCGATCAGCAACGTTCTCAGATGCGTGCGGCGCTCCGGCGTGGCATCGGCTTCGAGCAGCCACAAACGGCGGCCATCGCTGTCCAGTTGCCGGTAATTGCCGGCAGGCAGCGGCACTTCAAACTGGCGTTGCGCGAGGCCTTCCCAGACGATGGGCGGCGTCTTCGATCTAGCCGGAGCAGGCTTTTGTCCTTCTGTCTCTCCTGCCGGCAAGGGTGGTTTGACCGCGGGCTTTTGCGCCGCTTCCGCCACCAGTTCATCCACCGGCTGAAACGGGAAGCGGTTGCGGTCACTGACCGGTTGCAAGGCAATTGCGTAGGCACGCGTGCGCCTGTCGAAAAACGGCCCCAGATTGTGCTCGCCCCACGGTGTGGCGTTCATCGCCACGAAGTTGCGGTCCGACAAAAACCACAGCCAGCGCCCGTCCGGCGAGAACGACGCCGAAAAACTGTTGTAGCGCGGCGAAGTCAACGCCACGCGCTGGCCGTCTGGCACGCGAAACAGCACCAAACCGTATCGTCCCTGATTGCCGAGACCGGCCACCTGAGCCACGAACGCGGAACTGTCCGGCGCCCACTGAACGCCCTCGAAATTCCAGTCACCGAAACGCGCGCCCTGCTCGATCAAACGGTTCTCCCCCGACTCCACGTTGAGCAGCCACAAGCGCTGCTTGCGGTCGTCGTGCACGATCCATTTGCCATCAGGTGACGGCACCGCTGAGCAGCGCAGCGTGTCAGCATCCCGGGTCAATTGACGCCCCGGCCCGCTACCTTCGGCGGGGTACAGCCACAATTCGTTCTCGCCCGAGGCATCGCACACCACCAACACCGACTTGCCGTCGGGCATGAAGGCCGCACTGCGCACACGGCTGGTGGCGGGCACCGCGATATTTACACGGCGCAGATTGCCCGTGCCCACGGTCACCACGCGTCCGCGCGCCACAATCAGCGCGCGCTCGCCATCAGCGGAAAATTTCACTTCGTTCAAGCGCGTCATCGGATTACGTATCCAGCGTTCGCGCTGATGATCGAAATCCGACACCAGACGTATCGGCACCACGCGATCCTGCCCGCTGGCGAGATCATGCAGGTGGATATCCGCACCCAGTTGATAGGCCACGCGATCCCCTGAAATTGCCGCGCCGCGCACCTCAAAATGCCGGTGCCGCGTATGCTGACGCAACCCGCGTCCGTCACGATCCATCGACCACAGATTGGTCACGCCATCGCGGTCGGACAAAAACGCAATGCGCCCTTTCCAGTGCAGGGGACTGGCATTGTTCGAACTCACCTGCGTCAGCGGCACAGCTTCGGTATCGCTGCCGGTATTGAAGCGCCACAACGTCGTGGCCGCACCACCGCGATAGGCGCGCACGTTATCTATATTACGATTGCCGCGCGTGAATACCAGGGTTTTTGCATCCAGAAATGCCGCCGTTTCCGCGCTTTCCAGTGGCAACAGCCGCTGCGTGCCATTGGCACGCGACACCGCCACCAGTTGCGCGCGCTGCAGTGGATGAAAATAGCGTGTCGCCACCAGCACCTCGCCCTGCGGCGACCAGCCAGCCACCTCGGCACGCCCGCCGAACCACGTCAGCCGCTGCGGCACACCACCGGAAAGCGGCATGACATAGGCTTCGGTGGGGCCTTCATAACTGGCGGAAAATGCCACCCATTGCCCGTCGGGCGAAATCGCCGCGTGCGATTCGACACCCTGATGCGTGGTCAAGCGTTGGGCATCACCCCCTGCAACGCCCACCTTCCACAAATCGCCCTCGGTCGTGAACACCAGCATATCGCCGTGCAGCGCGGGATGGCGAAAGTAACCGCCGGTGGCCCCTGCCGCAGACGACAGCAACAAACACAGCGCAAGCCACAGGCGCGGCATGGATGGGGGCGCCACCAAGCTACTCCAGCCGAACATTCGCGGTACGCACGATTTTCCCCCAGCGCTCGATTTCGCCCTCCATAAAGGCGATGAATTCCGCCGGGGTGTTGGGCTTGGCCAACTGGCCGCCCAGACCGATAATGCGCTCGGCGAACTCGGGTTGTGCCTGCAAGTTACGCAGGGCGGCGGACCAGCGCTCGATCACGGCGGTCGGCGTGCCTGCAGGGGCGTAGACCCCGAACCACGACCCGCTTTCGAACCCCTTGAGGCCCTGCTCGTGGATGGTGGCCAGTTCCGGAAATTGTGGTACACGCTGCAAGGTGCCCACGCCCAGCGCGCGCAGCTTGCCCGCACGCACGTAGGGCTGCACCACACCCAGCCCATCGAAGCAGGCATCAACATGGCCGCCCATCAGATCAATCGCCGCCGGGCCGCTGCCCTTGTACGGCACATGCACCATCGGCACGCCGGTGGCGAGTTTGAAACGCTCGATGGCCAAATGCTGCGTGCTGCCCACGCCCGCCGACGCCACCCGCAACTGCCCTTTGGTACTGCCTGCGACCGCGATGAATTCCTTGACGGATTTCGCCGGCACCGAGGGATGCACCACCAGTATCGTCGCCACCGATCCCGCCAGCGCGATCGGCACAAAATCCTTGCGCACGTCGTACGGCATCTTGGCATAGAGCGACGGCGCCACCGCGTTGGAATTGTTGTGGCCCATCAGCAGCGTGTAACCATCGGGCTTGGATTTCGCCACATGGTCGGCACCGATGATGCCGGCCTGCCCGCCGCGGTTGTCGATGACGATCGTCTGCCCCATCACCGGCGTCAGCCGGTCACCAATCTGCCGCGCGAGGATATCGGTGAAGCCGCCCGGCGGAAAACCCACCACCATGCGAATCGGGCGTGAGGGATACGCAGTTGTCTGCGCAAAAACCTGCGTTGCCTGCATGAAGCCCAGCGCGGCGAAAGACAGACACACAGCGGCATTTGCACGATTCATAGCCAAAACCCTGATATAAAATTATTCAATAAAAACAATTACTTACAGTACAAGTCAGATAACCCGCCGGTCGCGCATTTCGGCCTGCCTCGCTTCACTATAACCCATCCCTGCCAACACCTCCGACGTATGCTCACCAAGCTTCGGCCCGATCCAGCGCGTGCCGCCGGGCGTTTCCGTCAGCTTGGGAAGCACCGCCGGTATGCGCATCGGTTTGCCATCAGGCAGTTGCCACTGCTCGATCATTTTGCGCGCCTTGTAGTGCATGTCGTTGACGATGTCTTCCGGGTCATACACGCGCCCGGCGGGAATTTCCGCCGCATCCAGCGCCTTCAATACATCCGCCATATCGTGTTGTGCTGTCCAGTCGCCGATGGCTTTATCCAGCTCGGCGGTGCGCGGCACGCGGCCGGCGTTGGTGGCCAGTCCCGCGTCGTTCGCGAGTTCAGGACGGCCGGCGCAGTGCATCATGCGTTTAAAAATGGCATCGTTATTGGCGCCGATAATCACGTATTTGCCATCGCGCGTGGCGTAGGTGTTCGACGGCGTGATGCCCGGCAGCGCGTTGCCCGCGCGTTCGCGCTTGAAGCCGAGAACATCGAATTCCGGGATGAAACTTTCCATCATGTTAAACACAGATTCGTACAGCGCCACATCGACGATCTGCCCTTTACCACCATTGGCGGTGCGATGATGCAGCGCCATCATCGCACCGATCACGCCGTGCAGCGCCGCAATGCCGTCACCGATGGAAATGCCCATGCGCACCGGCGGTTGCTCCGGATAGCCTGTAACGTAACGCATGCCGCTCATGGCCTCGGCCACCACGCCAAAGCCCGGCCGGTCGCGGTACGGCCCGTCCTGCCCGTAACCCGACAGCCGCACCATGATGAGTTTGGGGTTGATCGCGGACAATGCGTCCCAGCCAATGTTCCATTTCTCCAGTTGGCCGGGACGGAAATTTTCCACCACGATATCGGCGTCGCGCACGAGCTCGCGCATGATCTGTTGGCCTTCCGCCGAGCGCAAATTCAGCGTTACCGATTTTTTGTTGCGTGCCTGCACATACCACCACAGCGATGTGCCTTCATACATCTTGCGCCACTGCCGCAACTGATCGCCGCCCTCGGGCGACTCGATCTTGATCACTTCCGCACCGAATTCCGCCAACATGCGCGCACAAAATGGCCCGGCAATCAACGTACCCAGCTCAATAACCCTGATGCCCGCCAGCGGCCCCGCACTTTTTCCGTTCACTGATTCACCCATTCAATCGTTCGACTGTTAACCGCAATCAGTTTAAGTGACCGCCCGCACATTGTGAAGCAAGCGGCTACCCCACTACAATGGCGGCCTTTACTCGGAGCTGCAAACACCCCATGGCCAAACCCCGTACCCTGTTTTCCATCCTGCTCGAACAACCGTGGTGGGTATCCGCGCTGGCGGGTGGCGCGCTGTTCGGCATCGCCCAACTGGTGTTCCCGCCGGTGGCGCCATTTGTCGCGCTGCCGTTTGTGGTGCTCGCGTCCTATGTGGGCTTTCGTCAGCTGCGCACCGTGTCACCGGGTCAGGTCGATGAACGCCTCGCAGCGCTGCGCGACATGCACTGGGATCAATTCAGCGTACTGATTGCAGATGCCTATCGCAAGCAGGGCTACACGGTCGAAGCCGCCGACAAGCCCGCCTACGACTACACGCTCACCCAGGGCAGTCGCGTCACGCTGCTGCAGTGCCGCCGCTGGAAAGTAAATCAATTCGGCGCGGGGCCGGTTGAAGAACTCGCGCGCGCCGTCGCCAGCGCAGAAGCGCACAACGGCATTTGCATCGCAGCCGGCAATGTGTCGCCCAAGGCGCGGGAATCGGTCGTGGGCAAACCGCTAGCTCTGGTGAGCGGTATTGAATTGGCCGCTTTGGTGGGAAAAATCGCAGGCCAATCGAATAAATAACGTAAGTAATTGTTTTTTTGACTATTTTAGTCTCACGGTGCAGATTACCGTCTGCTCCGGCTTATCAATTCTTATTCGATTGCTATTCGATTTTTACACCCGCCTCGCGAAATAACTTGCCGACCTTGTCGAAATCCGCCTTCAGGCGCTGCGCGAACTGTTCCGGCGTTCTGTGCACAGGGTCGTAGGTCAAGGCACTCAGCTTTGAGGACGTCCCCGGATCACGCAACGCATTGCCGAACTCTGTGTTGAGCCGGTCGACGATGTCCTTGGGCATTCCCGCCGGCCCAAACAGACTGACCCAGGTCGCGGATTCGTAACCCGGAACGGTTTCCGCAATCGCCGGCACATGGGGAATTTGCGCAATCCGCTCCGCCGAGGTGACCCCCAGCGCACGCGCGCGATTTACCTTGATGTATTCGAAAATATCGCCGATACCCACAATCATGGCCTGCGTTTCGCCTGACATCAAACCTACGACGGCCGGCCCGCCGCCTTTAAACGGCACTTGCGTGAGACGAATGCCCGCCATGGATTCCAGCATCACCGCATTCAGGTGGATAAAGCTGCCCACGCCCGCGTGGCCGACGAGGATTTCCTTCGGGCGTTTGCGCGCCAGCGCGATGAATTCCTTCACCGAACCAGCCGGTAACGCGGGATGCACGCTCAGCACCGCCACCAGCCGCCCAATCGGTGTAATGACGGAAAAATCGCCCAGCGCGTCGTACGGCAGCTTCTTGTAGAGATGCTGATTAGAGACGTGTGAAGCAATCGACTGCACCAGCAGGGTATAGCCGTCCGGCTTGCTTTGCGCCACCAGCGCCGTGCCTATGGTGCCCCCCGCGCCCGAGCGGTTTTCGAGAATGAACTGCTGGCCCATCTGCTCCGAAACCTTCGGCAACACCACGCGCGCCATAATGTCGTTGGCACCGCCCGGGGGAAACGGCACGATCACGCGCACGGGCCTGGCAGGATAGGCCTGGCCCCAGGCCACGCCGATGGTGCACAGCGTGCCGACGACGGATGCAGCTAACACTTGAAATGTTTTCATGCCGTGCCTCCTTCTGGCGTTACAAACTACAGGCCGTTCAAACCGGAGGCGCTAAATAAACAACGTCAACACCCCCGTATACCCATACAGCCGGTTATGCGAAATCTCGCCGTTGCAAAAGAACCCCACCAGCGGAATATCACCGAACACGTCCTTGATCATTTTCAGTTCGCCCTTACCCTTGCCGAACAGTGCTTCGCCACGCCCCAGGCACGAGTAGTAGACCCCCGCTTTCGGCCGGCTGTACAAGCCCTGTTGGATGCTTTCGAGCATGCGCACCATGTCGTCGCGTGCCGTTTTGGCATCGCGGCGGCAGAACATTAGTCCGTCGCCTTTTTTCAGATAATCGCCGATGGCGATGAGCTTGCTCTGCGTGTCGATGCCCACCAGATTGCGCGCAAGATAATCGCCGGTATCGCTGCCTGCCACCGACAACCCCGCGAACACGTGGCCACCGACGCGATTCAAATCACCCGCGAGTTTTTCGCCGATGTCTTCGAGGAAAACATCGAACGCGGGTTTGTTGTCGAGACTGATCAGCACGTTGCGCTGGCAGCCGGTGACCACACGGCGCGGGCCAATCGGTGAGCAGCCCTGGGTCAGGCGCGTGGCGACGATCACACTGTCGGAAAACGCGACGCCGGAAACGCCGCCTTCACTCACGCGGTCAGCCAACTGCGCCGCCGGGCCGCGTGAACTCACCAGTCCGCCGACGAGAAAGCCGCTTTCCACACGCTTGGCCAGCGCTGCGATCAGTTTGTCCATCTGCTGCGTTTGCGGGTCGGCGTGGACGATGGCGAAATTCGGAGCGGAGCCGCCGCATTCCAGCGCAACTTTGGCTGCATCCTGATCGTTTTCCACGCCCGAGAACACGCGAAAACTACCGGCATCAAAATCGCCGACCAGCGCTGCCACCGCCGGCTGATCCATATATTCGCCGCCGGTGGCGCACACACCGATGCCGGTGGCACCCACCCAATGCGCCACACCGGTTTGCTCGCGCATCAGATTCACCACGTCGCCAAAATGTTCGGCGATCACATCGGTGACATACAAAAACCCCAGCGTGCCGCCGCCGTTTCCGATTTGTTGCACACAGCTTCCGGCGGCATCACGCCAATCGGCGCCGGCCGCGTGGCCGTAGCGAAATTCACTCATGAATGTTCAAACCTGTCAGTCAAAATGACGAATGTAAGTATTTGTTTTTATTGAGTATTTTTGTCAAGGTCTCAGCATCACGGCGTGGCGCCGTTGCGCAATCGCCACAACCGGAGAAAGTTTCTGCATCAGGCGTACCTTCCGCCACTCCGCAATATTTTTCATTTAGAATCAACAACATTAACGATTAAGTTTACATTTCTGGCGAGCTTGGCGCCGATTTCCAGTCGCACGCCTCCTGCAGTCCTCGCCAGACCATCATACAGAAATCCCGGCGTGCCGCCTTTATTCACGGGGAACGATTTTGACTGACGCCAAAACAGCCACCGCTAATCCCGCCAAGCCCGCCTCGCGCCGCGTGCTGGTCGTGGACGACAGCGAAACCATACGCCGCAGCGCGGAGATTTTTCTCAAACTCACCGGCATGGAAGTCATTCTTGCCACTGACGGCTTTGATGCGCTGTCGAAAATCAACGACTACAACCCGGATTTGATTCTGGTGGACATCATGATGCCCAAACTCGACGGCTATCAGATGTGTCAGATTGTCAAACAACACCCCACGCACGCCAAGACGCCGGTGATCATGCTCTCCAGCAAAGACGGCGTTTTCGACCGCGCGCGTGGGCGTATCGCCGGCTCCGATCAATATCTCACCAAGCCCTTCACGCGTGATGGTCTGCTGGCCGCCGTCAACGCGCAACTCAAACCGGCGGACGCGGCGGGTGCGGCGGGTACGCCATGACCACGCAAATCGTTGATCGCGCCGGCCTGCTGGCCATCGTGCGCCAGCAGATTGAAATCGTGCTGTGCCAGGTGGGCGATGCCGCCGTGCAATTCGGCGCAGATGGTGTTCCCAACCCGTCGCTCGCCACCGGTTTTGCGCAGCTGCATGTAGCGGCCGGCGCACTGCGCATGGTGCAGTATCCGGGGGCCGCGCGCTTTTGCACGGAGATTGAAGCCGCCCTGCGCGCCGCGTTGCGCAACACGCCCGCTGAAAAAGTTGAAATCGCCACCGTCGGCACCGCTGCCCACCAGCTGCGCGAATTCGTCAACGACATTGCAGGCGGCGGTGCTTACCAGCCGCCACGGCTGTACGTCGCGTACCACAGGCTCGCCAAAATCAGTGGCAACGATGCTGCTTCGGAAAAGGATTTGTTCTTTCCCGATCTCATCGACAACGCGCCCGCACACCCGAATCTGCGCAGCATCACGCCCGCGATCCTGCCGCCGCTGGTGCGCGATTTGCGCACGCGCTACCAGCGCGGCCTGCTCACGTGGCTAAAAAACAGCACGCAGCCCGATGGCCTGAAACTCATGCGCGATGTGCTCGACCAATTACACCAGATTGCCGCCCAGGTGCCGGAGCCGCGCGGCGTGTGGTGGGCCTCCGTCGGTCTCACCGAAGCGGTGATGGAACTGCTGCCCGACCCACAAGCCGCCGAGTGGCTGGCGCGCGTCAAGCCGGTGTTCAGCCGCATTGATTTTCTGCTGCGCGATCTGGCGGCCAAAGGCACCGCCGACACCGCGCCCGCACAGCGCGACGTGTACTACGCCATCGCCAGTTGCCGCACGCCCACGCCGCGCCTGCGCGAGGCACAGCAGCTGCTCAATCTGCAACAGGTCATGGCTGTTGCGCCGGGCGCTGGCGGCGCGGCGGATAACCACCGGCCCCAACTGGAAGACGCGCGCGCACGGCTCGAAAACATCAAGGAAGTATGGACCGAATACGCGGCGGGAGAACCCAACCGTCTTGCACGTTACCGCGAACTGCTCGCGCCGCTGACGCAAAAAGTGCGCGAGCTCGGCAACGCACCCCTGCTGCAACTTCTGCAGGCGATCGAGGGCTCCACGCAGCAGTTGCCCGATCCGTATCCGCTCGACGGCCAGGTGATGTCGCTGGAAATGGGGTCCGCCCTGTTGATGGCCGAAAGCATTGTCACGCACTTCAACAACCTGCCGCCTGATCTCGATCAACAGGTGTCGATCATGCAGGCCTGGTTGCAGGAAGCCGTCGCCGGCAAGATCGCCAGCAGCACGCCAGCGGGCCTGCGCGCGGACATCGTGCAAAAGGCCAACGACGAAAAACTGCGCATCGCCACCGCGCGCGAAATCCTGAAAAGTCTGCAACAGGTCGAAAAATCCGTCGAGATCTACGCCACCGACCCCGCCAAGCGCATGGAAATCGCGCCGCTCACCAACACCATGCGGCAGGTGCACGGTGTATTCGCGGTATCCAACCAGAAACGCGCAGCACGTCTGGCCACTGCCTGCCGAGAACTGCTGGAACGCTGCGCAGGCGCACCGGACGCCGACACGCCGAAGCGCATCGAATGGCTGGCTGAAGCGCTGGGCAGTCTCGGCTTTTATCTGGAGCCCTGTCTGCTCGGCAAGCCCCCCGCCGAACGCGCCATCAATCTCTTCTTCGCACGCCACGAAAATCAGACCGGCTTTGAAACGCTGCTGGCACGCTCGCAAAAAATCGCCGTGGCGCAGCCCAGCATTGCGGGTACTGCCACGACGGCCGCCACCGCGGTACCGGCAACGCCCGCTGCAGCGCCTGCCGCTGCACCCGCGCCAGCGCCCGGCGCCGACCGCGAAATGCTTGAGATCTTCCTCGAGGAAGCGAGCGAAGTCCTGAGCACCATGGAAACCACCATCGCGCAGGCGCGCGGCGGCAGCGGCGATGCACTCATCAACATTCGCCGTGCCTTCCACACGCTCAAAGGCAGTGCGCGCATGGTTGGCCTGAGCGCGTTCGGCGAATGCGGCTGGCAACTGGAACAAGTGATGAATCACTGGCTGGCGCAAGGCCTGGCCGCATCGCCGCCACTACTCGACCTGTGTTCCGACGCGCGCGATCTGATGTTGGAATGGACGCATGCGCTGCAAGGCGAGGCATCGCCCGACATCGACGCCAGCGGCATCGAAGCTCGAGCGCGCGCCATCCGTGGCGAAGACCCGGCTGTCGCGGCGCCCGCGCCTGCGCCCGTGGAAGCCGCCGCACCACCCGACGTGGCGACCGCACCCGCTGCCGCCCTGCACACGGCTGTCACACCGCAGCACACGCCCGCCACGGATTCCGCTCAGCAGCCGGAAGCTGAAGAATTCATGACCATGGCCCTGCGGCCGCCGAAAGCGTATCCGCGCCTGACGGGGTACCCGCGCCTGTTATCGAAGATGACGACACGGCCTACATGACCATGCATATGCCCGCAGCCGCGCTACCTGTGGAAGCGGCTGGCGCAGCGGACTATGACACCACACTCGCCGACCTGGGCGACCGTTTGTCGTGGCTCAACGGACTGGTGGAAGAAATCCAGCAACAGGCGAACACCACCGGCAGTGCCAACCCGCGCTTGAATGAAGTAGCGCACATGCTGGCCGAGAGCATGGGTGAGGCGCTGACGCTGCACCAAAATTTGCAGGCGCAACTGCAACGGCTGAAAAAATAAAGCCGGCAGCGCCGGGCAAATATTGAAAACCCGAAAGTGTCGGGCCAATGTTGAAAACCCGGCAGCGCCGGGTTTTTCACATCCGCATCATTACATTCAGTTTGCGACGATCAATGATCGCCCGGCGGATGCGTCAGACGCTCCGTGAAGGCAATCGCCACCGCCGACAACACGAAGGTCAGGTGGATGATCGTCTGCCACATCATGGTTTTCTGATCCAGTTTGCTGGCGTTGATGAACGTCTGCAACAGGTGGATGGACGAAATACCGATGATCGCGGTCGCGAGTTTTACCTTCAGCACGCCGGCATTCACGCACGACAGCCACTCCGGCTGATCTGGATGATCTTTTAGATCAAGCCGCGAGACGAAGGTTTCCCACCCACCCACGATCACCATCACCAACAGATTC
>SYEN01000454.1 GCA_005800795.1 Burkholderiales bacterium
AGGTGGCGTTGGTCAACCCGATTACCGACGACCCTGAACTGGCGGAAGCCCTGATGGAGATAGTCAACGCGCATTTCGCAGTTTAGACGCGCTGACCGCGTTTGCATTGGTAAGGTACCCGTGAGGTTTCAGTGAGTTCTCCCGCCATACGCACGCTGCTCGACGCCCTGCGCGAATCGAACAGCGATTTGTTGTCAGAGATAGAGGGTGTAATGCCCGTCATCCGCCCGCATGGCGAGACGGAGACGCTCGACTGGATCAACGCCTGCCGCACGCTGTCGGATTTTGAACGCGATGCAGGCCGCGCTTTCGTGCGCGGCAGCCGCGAAGCGGAAAAAATTTCAGAGTCGGTGTTGCCGTGGACGCGCCAGGCACTGGCCATCATGCGCTGGCGCCACTCGGGGCCCGCGATCGAAGGTTTCATGAAGAACCTGCCGCGCGCGTTCGGCTCGTTGGGCCACGCGGGCGAGGAGCGCTGGGCGAATATTG
Source organism: Burkholderiales bacterium (assembly GCA_005800795.1). Taxonomy (GTDB): domain Bacteria; phylum Pseudomonadota; class Gammaproteobacteria; order Burkholderiales; family SG8-41; genus UBA5216. Next base: position 490 of record SYEN01000454.1, read on the forward strand.
GATTGGCGTGGTGCGCGCGTTCCATCGAAAGCGGCTGCGCGTACTTTGCAACACCGGTGCTGGATGTATCCGGACGCGGCGGAGGCATTGCGGCGATAGAAGCGCTCAACACGCCGGCTGAAGAGCTGTACGAATCGCGCAAACTGCAACTGGCGACGTTTCTGCCCGGCGCGATCCGCGTGCGCAACCTGCTCGGCGTACAGGCGGTGTTGCCATGGGCGATGCGCGGCGCCGACATCATGCAATCGGGGCGCACGCGCGGCGAGGCGTATTTCCGTCTGGAGTCCGAGGAAAGTCTCGCATTGTTGCTGGAAAACATGCAGGGCTACAAACTCGCGGATCGCAACCGGCTGCTGGGCATTTTGCTCGAAGTGTGGTTTGGCGAAGGCCTGGAGTTGAAGGAAGGCACGTGGTCGCCGGAGAAAGGCCGCCCGTTCATGGAAATGGATGGCGAGGGCCTGTATTTCCCGGCGGTGATGGGCAACCGTGAAGAGGCGATTTTGTCGGTGCTGCATGCAGCGGGCCACATGCGCCACGGCACGTTCGACCGCAATGCGATGAAGCAGATGTTCGCCGACGCCAAAGCGGATTTCCCGCCGGACGGCCCGGTGTCGTGGTCGCCGATTTTTGCGCGCTACGGCGAAGATGCGATGCGCTTTCAGTTGATCTTCGATCTGTGCGAAGACCTGCGTATTGAATCGCGGTTGCAAAAAGAAATTCCCAATTATTTTCAGCGTCTGATTGCCAACGCCCAAGCCGCACGCGGCCGGCATCCCGAATCGGCTGAATACTATGAACTCGCGATAGTCACCGCGCAGGACGCGTTGCGTGCGTCGCGTGGGCAACCGGTGCTCGATGCGCGCTTTGCGCCGCTCTACGAATCCGGTTCGACGCTCGCCGATGCGCATCGCATCGCGTGTGAAATTTATGCCGTGGCCGAGCAGGATGCCTCGCTGCCGCCGGTGAGCGACCCGGAAGCGTTTACCGCGGCCTTCTTGCCAGGGCGCGGGCCGAATTCGACGCGTGTCGCACATCCGCAGGACAACCCCGACGAGAATTCGCAAACCCAGCCCGGACAGCAGGAAGAAAACCAACCCGATGAGCAGGGCGAGGACGAAAGCGAAACACCGCAGGAGTCCGATACTGGCGAAGAGCAGGATGGCGGTGAAAAGCAGGAAACCGCGGGTTACGGCGACACCAGCGGTGCAGCCAAACGGGCCGAAAGCCGGCCTGATGGCACGCAGCAGGGCACCGGCCCGGCGGACAAGGGCATACCGTATCCGGAATGGGATTACCGCGAGTCACGCTACAAAAAGAATTGGAGCTGGGTGCAGGAGAAGCGGCTGGGTGAATCGAATCTCACCGAGACCCAACGGCTGATGAAGCAGTACTCGAACGCACTGAAGCGGCTGAAAAAAGCCATCCAGTCTCAAAAGCCCACGCGCATGGCGCCGCGCGTCAAGCAGCTCGACGGCGACGATATGGATTTAAATGCGGTGATCGAATTCGTCGCGGAGAAAATCTCCGGCCGCTCGCCGGTGCCGACGATTTACCGGCGGCGCGAGCAGAATCAGCGCGAAATTTCAGTGATTTTGCTGGCGGATATGTCGACTTCAATCATGCAGCATCTGCCCGAAGGCGGTGGCCGGCTGGTGGATCGCATCCGGGCGGGCGTGCTGTTGTTTGCTGAAAGTATGGAAGAAGTCGGCGACAACTACGCCATCGCGGGCTTTTGCTCCAAGTACCGCGACAACGTCAGCTACTACAACATCAAGGATTTCGACGAATCGTACAACGAGGATGTGCGCAGCCAGATCGGCGGCATGTCAGGCCGGCTCGCCACGCGGATGGGTGCAGCCATCCGCCACGCCACCAAGCACTTCGAGCGTGTGGAAAGCCGCCGCCGACTGCTCCTGTTGCTGTCCGATGGCAGGCCCGAGGATTACGACGACGGCGGCGACAGGCGTTATCTGCACGAAGATACGCGCATGGCAGTGAAGGAAGCCGTGGCCAAGGGCGTGCATCCTTTCTGCATCACCGTCGATACCATGGCCAATCAGTATCTGCCGCAAATTTTCGGCGCAGGTCATTATCTGGTGCTGGATCAGATCAACAGCCTGCCGAAAAAATTGCCCGAGATTTACCTGAAATTGCGGAAGTAGTTTGTTCTTGAGGGTGAGGCGTAAGGCACGCGCCGATTCTGCAATCGCCACGTTTCGGATAGGGAGAACAGGACTATGAACGGTACGGTCAAACCCCGCTACACCCTCGGCAGCGTTACGCCCATCGGCGAAGACCGCCATCCCATGTCGCAGCCGCAACCGCTGCTGCCCGCCGACATACGCCATGTTGCGGCGTCAATCGAAGTCACCGACTACACGACCGACGGCGTGCACGATGCGATCGGCAAGCGCTACTGGCCATGCGTGGATCAACTGATTCAGCAAGGCGCGAACAGCATCACGCTGGCGGGATTTCCGATTGCCTCACAACTGGGCCGCCCACGCGTGCTGGCGTTGATTGAGGAGACGGCGCGTAAAACCGGCGCGGTGGCCGATGCCCATGCCGAGGCAACTGTGGCGGCCTTGCAGCACTTTGGCGCCAGGCGTATTGCGGTAGCGAGCCGATGGTCGGATCCCCTTAATAAACTCGTCGTCGAATACCTGAAGCAGGCGGGCATTGAAGTGCTGACCATCACCACGGCCGGCCAGTGGGCCGCGCAGGCATTTTCGATGAGTATCGAACAAGGTGTGAAACTGGCCTTCCAGTTCGGGCGTGAAGCCATGCGTCAGGCGCCCAAGGCCGACGTGTTGTTTCTGGCGGGTGGCGCATGGCGCAGCCTCGCCGCCGTGCCCATACTCGAAGAAGACTACGGCATTCCGGTGATTACCAATCCCATTACCCAGCCGTGGCGACTGATCGCGGCGGGCATTGCGCCGCCGGTACAGGGGTGGGGCCGATTGTTGGCAGGACAGTAACGCCGCGAGTTGATTAACGGAGAAATCATCATGCGCCTCTGGCAAAACCCGGCTTCACCGTTCGCGCGCAAGGTGCGCATGGTTATTCGCGAAACTGGCCTGACCGCGCGTGTCGAGGAAATCGCCACGGCGGTGTCGCCCGTCAGCCCCAATGCTGATCTGGCAAAATACAACCCCCTGGTGAAAATTCCCGCGCTGCAAACGGACGGCGGCGATGTGCTGTACGACTCGTCGGTGATTTGCGAGTATCTCGATACGCAGCATGCTGTTACGCGCATCGTGCCCGATGGCGCGGCACGCTGGAACGCGCTGCGCCTGCAGTCGCTGTGTGACGGCATACTCGACGCGTCGGTGCTGTGCCGCTACGAAACAGCGGTGCGGCCTGAGCAGTACCGCTGGAATGATTGGGTGCAAGGCCAGTTTGGCAAGATACGCAACGGTCTCGACGCGTTGGCGGCAGAAGCGCCTGCATGGGGTGCGCAATTCAACATAGGACAAATCGGTGCCGCTTGCGTGCTGGGTTATCTGGATTTTCGTTTTGCGGACGAAAACTGGCGCGGGTCGCGTCCCCAACTCGCGCAGTGGTATGAATCCGTGAAAACACGCGCCTCGATGGTGGCGACAGCGCCAGTGTGAGTGAAATGCTTGTAGCTATAAGTATTTGTTTTTATTGATTTTTTAATACTAACCCAGGCGCTGATTGCCTGGTCAGGACAATTTCTCCGCTGTCCGCAGCGCGTCGTAGCGCCCTGCCAGCGCACCATAAAGCACAGCTGGCAAGCGCTCTTCGGCAACGGTAATGCCGTTGAGCAATTCAGCCATGTGCACATTGTCTTCCGCGCCATCCCACATTTTTTTGTATTCACCGGTCTTGTAACCGCGATCCTGCCGGAAATGGTTAAGCACGTTTTTTGAAACGTACTCGCGGAATAGCGCATCCGGCGTCAATTCAACTGCAGCAAACAGCCGCGCGACCAGCGGCATGCATAAACGCCGAACCGCCGCCAGTGCCGCAAGCAGTTCGAGTTGCTGACGGATATCGAGCGTGTTCAGGTCATAACGTTGGCCATCAAATTCGAGTTTGGACCCGGACGCCCATTCGGCGCTCAGCGCCTGCGCAGCACGCGCCTTGTCGCCATCGGCACGCAGCAGATACTCTGACAGCACGAAATGCCAGATGTCGATCAGTTCGATGCGCAGTTGCGGCATGTCAGGCGACTGCTTTTTCCACCATTTCCAGCCGTAGTGCTCGAGTGCCTCGGTGGCTTCAACCAGCACGGCACGCAGGTAGGCATGACGTCTGGCGAGCCAATCAGTGTCGATTTTTTTGTTCATGCTGTCCTGCAGATCGAGCATGGTGAGCAACATGCCGGAAGTGGGTGCGATCATGGTCGGCGGTTTTGTGTGTGGGAGTAGAACCGTTATTGTACGTGAGCCGCGCTGTGCCGCTGCGATTGATTTACAATGGCCGCATCATGGGCGTTCCCAAATTCCTGAGTGCATTTGACCTGACGTGGATGGACCTCACGGCGGTGCTGCTGTTTGGCGGCGGCTGGGCAGCATACGTGTATTTCGCGGCTTGGCAGGGCAGGCGCGTGCCAAGTCTGCACAACAGCATGGATCGATTCCGCCGCGAGTGGATGGTGCAGATGGTCATGCGCGACAATCGCATGATGGATGTGAATGTGATGCGCAATATCACCCGTAGTTCGCAGTTTTTTGCCTCGACCACCATGCTAATCCTCGGCGCGCTGATCGCCGCAATGGGTTATGTGCCACAGGCGCAGGATGTAGTTTCGGGCCTGCCGTACACGGTGAAGGCCTCGGCGAGGCTGCTGGAAATCAAACTGCTGTTGCTGGTGATGATTTTTGTAGTGGCGTTCTTCAAGTTTTCGTGGGGGATACGGCAGCTGGGTTTCTCAGGCATTTTAATGGCGGCCACGCCCAAGGCGCCGGCGGATAACCCGGAACAATACGCCGCGCACATCAACCGAATAGCACGCATCACCTCGTACGCGGGCTCCAATTTCAATCACGGCTTGCGTTCGTATTACTTTGCGCTGGCGGCGATGGCGTGGCTGCTTCATCCCTGGTTGATGGTGTTTGCAACGTTTGGCGTGATATACATTTTGTATCACCGCGAGTTCAAGTCGAATACATTGCTGGCGTTGGTTAACGAAGATACGTCACCGGTCCTGAAGCTATAGTGTTTTGTAAGTATCTGTTTTAAAGGGAGTTTTATGAGGAATCGCGGAGCTTTCCTGCTGTTGTTGCTTGCGCCTGCCGCGCCGCCAGTGGCGTAGGCACAGGGTTGGCCCGCCAAACCCATACGCTGGATCAGCCCGTTTGCGCCGGGAGGTGGCGCCGACATCACCTCGCGCATCATCGCGCAAAAGCTTGGCCCCGCGCTCAATCAGCAAGTGCTGGTGGATAACCGCGGTGGCGCGGGCGGCAATATCGGTGTTGATATCGCAGCAAAGTCGCCGCCTGATGGCTGCACCGTAGTGCTGGGCACTATCGGTCCGATTACGCGCGTGCCGTTCGAGGTTATTTGGTTTTTAAATAGCTCGACAGCACCACATTGTCATAATGCAACCTGAACGCCGGGCCGACTGCTGCTGGCGCATCTTCAAAGGGCTCGAGTCTGGCGTCGTCGGGTAGATTGATCGCCTGCGCCACCGCTGCGCTGATCAGAATTTCATGCGCCTTGGCGGTGTCTTCGCCGAGCTTGCACGCGGCGTTGACTTCGGCGCCGTAAACATCGTGATCGCCGATGCGCAGCAGGTCACCGTAACCGATCCCGACGCAAAGTAACACTTGTTCTTCCTTGGGTAGCGTGGCGCTGTGCCGTTGGCAGCGCTGCTGCATGGCGATGGCGCTGCGGATGGCGTCATCGACGCTCCGATAAATCACCATCAGGCTGTCGCCTTCGGTCTTGAGCAATATGCCGTTGCCGTGCTGGATCACCGGCACCAGCAGTCGATGAGATTCATAAATGGTTTGCAGGAAATGAATAATGCCGAATTCCTTGACGTTGCGCGAAAACCCCGCAAGATCCGTATAGAGCACTGCCCATTTTTCGCCGAACAGATTCCAGATACGCTTGTCGATGCGATCCTTGTCGATACCGGGCTTCAACCGTTCCTCGATCAGCAATTCGAGCCGGTCGGCCGAAGCGCGTGAAATAATCTGCCGGATGAACGCCATGATTTCTCCTCGGTTGTTTAACCACCCGCACGCTTGACGCGGCCGGGTTTTCGGTTGACGATGCCTGTACTGAAAATGCAATATAAATAAACAGGAATACGTACCTGTCAGGGAAATCAAAGATGAGCAAAGCCAGGGGAGTCCGGGAAGTCGCCTATGTTGATGTGCGTCAGGGCGGGGGAGGGCACGAGGCCGGTGGCCATCACGATCACGCACACACGCACGATCAGTTCGGCAAGCAGTCGTGGTTCGACTGCGCGGGCGGCGGGCAGGTGGTGGTGCAAAACAAAGTGGCCTACGTCGGGAATATGCGCAACCCGGCGGGCACGCTGGTCATCGACGTCTCCGATCCCAAAAAGCCCAGGCTGATCGGCGAAATCAATATGCCGCCGGGCACGCACTCACACAAGGTGCGCGTACACGGCGACATCATGGTCACCAACCGCGAGGTGTTGGGCGGTCACGCGCTAAAAGGGGAGGTGCCCCCGGCGGGCTACACCGGCGGGCTGTCGATCTGGGATATTTCCAACCCGGCGAAGCACAAGCTCATCACCCATTGGGATGCCACGGATAAAAGTAACGCCAGCTATGCACGCGGCGTGCATCGATTCGATTTCGATGGCCGCTACGCCTACATCTCGCCGACGATGGATGGCTACATCGGCAACATCGTCGTCATCCTCGACATGAAAAACCCGGCCAAGCCCGAGGAGGTCGGCCGCTGGCACATGCCAGGCCAGTGGGCGGCGGGCGGCGAAAAGGCCACGTGGAAAGGTTCGCACCACAAATGCCATCACCCGCTGCGCCAGGGCAACCGCTTGTATACGAGTTATTGGTACGGCGGCTTTGTGATTCTCGATATCGAAGACCTGTCGAAGCCGAAACTCATTTCGCACGTGGACTGGAGCCCGCCGTTCCCGTGGCCCACGCACACCTGTCTCAAAATGCCGTTCAAGATACAGGGCCGCGACATCATGGTGGTGTCCGACGAAGACGTGGGGCGGCTCGAAGGCTGCGACACGCCGTATCCAGCGGCGTTCCTTTGGGTGGTGGACATCAGCGATGAGAAAAATCCGGTGCCGATTTCGTCCTTCCAGCTTGAGGACATGCCCGACGAACCGCAACCGGTGATGACCGGTTGCCACCAGCCCAGCGAAGTGATTACAGGGACCGAAATTCCCGTGGCGTGGTTCGCGCATGGGCTACGCATCATCGACGTCGCCAAGCCGCATGCGCCCACGGAAGTCGCCTACTTCATGCCCGACGTGCCGCCGGGCTGCCCGCGCGTGCAGAGTAACGATGTGACGGTGGATGATCGCGGGTTGATTTATTTGCTGGATCGGGTGCGGGGGTTGCATATACTGGAGAGAGTGTAAGGCGGGTGCGTTAGTCCGCCTCGCCACGTAGCCATTGCGAACCTCTACGAAGTGACGCTGCATTATTTCAGAAAGATGTTGCAGCACAATAAAGCGCTGTCAAAATCTTAATAAAAACAACAGGTTAATATGTAACTCGTGCATTTTGTCACGATCAGTCCATTTATACTGTAGACGCGGTCAGCCGCCGCCACTAGGCTTGATACCCACGTAATGTCCATTTTTAACAGGAAGTCAGCAACGTGAAAGCACTATACGCAGTGGCAATCAGCGCCTTGCTCGCATGCGCATCTGCGCAGGCGGCTGAGTAGGAATTTGACCCTAACAATAGCATTTCAGAGGCTCACGCGATTGGCTTCTTCTCCTATTCGGTGCTGGGTTCAATAGATCGCCCCGGTGATTTGGATTATTTCCTGTTTCACAACACCACTGCAGGCAGCACGCTCAGGATATCGGTAGAGGCGGGGGCGGCCTCGACGATACAATCCTTGATTTGTTCAATAGCGCAGGCACCAGACTAGCCACAGACAACAATGGCGGGCCAGGTTTGAATTCCTTGCTCAACTACACCAATGCGGCGTTGGCACTTATTTTGTCAGGGTGGGAGATGTTGGTAACAACAATAGTATTTCTTCTTACGAGTTGACGATAACCGTTTTGCCGCCGGAAACGATGACGCCTGTGCCCGAACCTGAAACTTACGCCATGATGCTTGCGGGCTGGGTTTGCTGGGATTTGTTGCGCGGCGCCGCAAGCAAAAAAACCGCATAGTTTGTGGTTGCGGTTGAGCCAAAAAAACCGCTTCGGCAGGTTTTTGTTTGCTCGGTGTGACACCGGCGCGGCGTGCGGCGAAGCCCCGTAACACGTGCCTGGAACGGCACCTTCAGCGTGTAGGGCGCATTAACCGAAGGACAATGCGCGGTATGTGGTGTATCACGTAAGGCTTGCGGCGCGATGCGCTCCGCTTTTTGAGGCCCTACCGATTGCGGGTTCCGCGCGTTGCCCGCGCGTGCAGAGCAACGACGTGACGGTCGATGATCGTAGATTGATTTATCTGTTGGAGCGGGTGTAGGGCGCAATCCGTATTGCGCCAACAATTTATGCGCTAATCCGCCTCGACCCGCGCTGCCTTGCGCAACCCGGTCGATGAAATATCCGCCCGAAAGCGCGACTCGGGAATGCTCTCGAAAAGGTCGCCAAACCCGGCGGGCACGGCGAGGCTGTCGAAGGTGAGAAAGCCTGAATCCGTCAGCCGCCCGGCCACCAGAAACCGCGCGCCCAGCTTGCGTAGTTCGGCGAGTGCGGCGTGCATCCGTTCTGCCGATTGGTTGTAGAAGCGCGGATCGATCAGGCGCACAGCGGTGTCGTAGCCGACCACAAATGTAGTGTTGGGAAACAATCGCGCTTTGTCGATGAACAGCGGCGCGCGTGTGACCGCCAGTGGTTCCGCAACAAACTGCGCATGTCGCTGTTTGATGGAGTAAAAATCCAGTGGCGGCTTGTCGGCGTTGACGATGGCGAGTTCGAACGCCACGGGGCCCCCGAGGATTTCCTGCGCGACTTTGTGCAGTTCGCGGTGGCCTGCGTGTATGGGATTGAAAGAGCCGGGAATCAAGCCCACAGGAGGCTCGGGCATGTGTCCTGCGATTTCTCCGCCTGGCAGCGACCATATGTGGGAACGTTCCCCGTTCCACACCTCACGAACGAGGAGTGGCGGCGTGGTGACGTGTTGATCCACCGATTCACCGGCCAGCAGCGAGAGAGGCGCCGCTCCCAGCCCGGCGGCTGCGAACAACGTGGCCAGCACCAGATCTGCCGCAACAGATTCTTCTTCCTCACGTGAGCGCGCACCCTTGTTCAGTACCAGGTGCACAAGCCGCGTCTCGTGCGCGGATTGCGTGGCGACCCAGCAGCGGTGCGCGCCTTGCTTGGGGGTATCGCTGACGAGCGAGGCGGTGCACGCGATGCCGATGACGTTTTGCCCGTCGCCCGCGAGTCGCGCGGCACGTTGCCAGGCCACTGCCGCCATCATCAGCGCGGTGTCGGCGGAGCAAAAGCTGTCCGGCTCGCGCGACAGCCATTCGGCGAGCGAGGCGTTGGCATACGGTACCACCGCTTCCAGCACCGAGCGTGAGCCGCCGGGCACGCCGAGCAGACGCGAAATGGCCGCCGTGCCGCCACCGGTGATCGCCAGCACTGCGGGTCTGCCGCTCGAATGAAATTCGCGGATGTGTGACTCCCAGCTACTCATACGCGTCCCCGATGAAGCGGATTAGGTTTGTTGAGGCTCATGCGCTCGAATGTATCCGGCGACTTGCCGAGAGGTCAAATACCAAGATGGCCATGAAGCCAGTCCATGAACTTGATTGCGAATGATAAATGTAGTAACGTAACTACTTTCATGCGGAGGCCATCATGGGTATGACGACACTCTCCAGCCGCGAATTCAATCAGGATACCAGTGGCGCCAAAAAAGCGGCCAAGCGCGGCCCGGTGATTATTACCGATCGCGGCCGGCCGGCGCATGTGCTGTTGAGCATCGAGGAGTATCAGCGTTTGACCGGCAAGCAGAAGACGTTGATTGAGGCGCTGGCGCCTGCGCCCGGTGACGATTTTGATTTTGAGCCGCCGCGCATGCGCGGGCCGATACTCAAGGTGCCTGATTTCGACTGATGTTTGTTCTGGACACCAATGTTGTTTCCGAGATGCGGCGGCAGGAAAAAATGCATCCCAAGGTGTACGCTTGGGCGAAACGCACGCCGTTGGCGAGCATGTATTTGTCCGCCGTTACTCTGATGGAGTTGGAGCTCGGTGTACTGCGAATAGAACGCAAAGATGCCCGGCAAGGCGCTTTGTTGCGCTGGTGGCTGGAGAAACGCGTGCTCGGCGAGTTCGAGGGCCGCATTCTGCCGCTGGATGTAGCGTCGGCGCGGCATTGTGCGCAGTTTCATGTGCCTGACCCCAAGCCCGAGCGCGATGCCATGATCGCGGGCACAGCGTTGGCACACGGCATGATAGCAGTGACGCGCAACGTGGCTGATTTCAGGCAAATGGGCGTGGCAACCATGAATCCGTGGCTGGATCATTAAGCGAATTTTTCTGCCGCAGAGTTCTATTGTAAGTATTTGTTTTAATGGATATTTTTATAAAACCCCCAAATGAACATCACCGTCCTCGACGACTACCAAAACGCCGTTCGCAGCCTCGATGCCTACAAACTCGTTGCCAACCACAACGTAACAATTTTCAACGACCACACCAAGAATGAAGACGTACTGGCAGAGCGCCTGAAAGACACTGAGGCGCTGGTGCTGATCCGCGAGAGCACGCCGATACGCGCGCCGCTGATAGCGTGTTTGCCGAAATTGAAACTCATCAGCCAGCGTAGCGTCTATCCGCATGTGGATGTGCCAGCGCTGACTGAGCGCGGAATTTTGCTGTGCTCGGATATGCATCCGGGGCGGCCTTCGTATGCGACATCGGAACTGACTTGGGGGCTGGTGCTGGCGGCGATGCGCAAGATTCCTCAGGAGGTCGCCGCGTTGAAAGCGGGGCGCTGGCAGTCGACCATGGGCGTGGGCCTGCGCAGCAAGGTGTTGGGGATCTACGGTTACGGACGCATTGGCGCGGTGGTCGCAGGTTACGGCAAGGCATTCGGGATGAAGGTTCTGGTGTGGGGACGCGAGGGCAGCTTTGAGCGGGCGAAGGCTGACGGCTACGCGATTGCGCGCAGCAGGACGCGTTTTTCGAGGAATGCGACGTGATGTCGCTACACATGCGCTTGAACGAC
>SYEN01000455.1 GCA_005800795.1 Burkholderiales bacterium
ATTGCCCGTACTCAACGTCAACGGCTCCATCGCCTACTACGCCACCAAGGGCAACCCCACGCCGGTGATCACCGCGCCGGAACTCATGCGCAAGAATCTGTCGATTCACGCCGTGCTGCTCAACAGTGCACCGCATGCCGCGCGCAAACTGGCGCAGCAGGATATTGTCGCGTGGCTTAAGGAAGGCGGCATGCGACATACCGTGTCTGCGGTGTTTCCGCTGGTGCGCACGGCGGAGGCGCACGAGGCTGTGGAGTTTCAGGCCAAGAACGGAACAGTCGTCGTCGATTGCAGCTTGTAGAACTTGTAGCCCGCAAGGAGCGCAGCGTATTGCGGGACTGAAGCACCGTGCTTTAAGTGCCCCGCAATACACTGCGCTTCTTACGGGCTACGTTTGCTCTTTCCGCAACCGTTTTATTTCTTCAAGTACAAGACCGCGCCAACCTGGAAGATCGGGATTTACGCCGAAATTGGCGCGCACAATTTCCTTGGCACGTGCCTCGATTGCATGATGGGAATCATCAGAGCGGGCACGCGAAACCGATGGGGAAGGCTCGATTGCGGTAAATTTAGAAGCGCCAAGTGTCGCTTTCCGATCCAATTCCACTTTGAGTTCCGTTTCAAATTGCTGAATAAGACGTTCTGTATTTTCAATGAGTAGTTGTCGCTCTGCATCCGTAAGTAGGCGGCCATCTGAGGAAGTATATGACGGCGATGAGCCAGCCACTGGAAGACCAGCAAACAACTTTTGAAACACTCCGAGCCGTAAACTTGAATTTCAGAATTCTCCTGCACCACATGGATACGACGAAATACAGAATGGTTGCAGCCGTTGGCTTGACAACGCACTCGTTCATCGCGCGGAACTTCAGCAATAGCAAGCAATTTTGCAGGATTCATATGTGTTGTGGGCCAACTAAAATTCGCGCGCTACGCCGCCTTCAACTTCCCCCCAGTAGCCGCCACCAACCCCGGCACCAGCGCCGCCCGCACATAAACATACCCCTCAAATAATCGCCGCTGCGTACGATAAAACGCGCCCTGCTCGGCGTGCCATTGTCCATCCTTCAACCTCACGTCAGCCGCCACGGTCAATATGCCGGACGGCATGGCGGTGCGTATTGGCGCGTTTTTGTCGCTGGTGACGCGTGCGGCAGCATGCACCACGCTGCCTTCGATGCGCGCGGCGACGGCGGTGCACAGCGTGACCGTGAGCGGCAACGCGCGATGCGGCTGGCCGTTGGAGAGCATGCGGGCGGTGAGGTCTATGTCGTTTTCTTTCAACGTCTCGCCAGTCAATGTTGCCGCGTCTTGCGGCCCCGCGACGAAGCCTACGAACGGCACGCCGCCTTTTTTGAGTGCCTCCTCCGCCGTTTTGGTGATGCCCATAGCCACCGCCGCTTGCGCGCGTATGGCGGCGAGTTTTTGCATAATGGCGGTGTTGGCCTCCAGTGCGTCGGGCTGTTCTGTTCCCGTCAGGCCGAGATCGGCTGCGCGCACGAATACGGTGGCGTTGGCCGCGTCGACCATGGACACGGTGAGTCTGCCTACGCCGGGCACATCGAGCACATCCGTCACGTTGCCCGTGGGCAACAGTTTGCCGGTGGTGGCGCCGCCAGGCTGCAGAAACTCCAGCCGTACCGGTGAGCCGGTGCCCGACACACCGGGAATGGCCAGATCGCCATCGACTTCGGACAGGCCGTCGTCCATGTTGAAGCGCGCCTGAATGATTTTTTTGGTGTTGGTGTTGTGGATGCGCACCACAGCTTCATTGCCGCTCACTTTGAACAAAGCTTCGTCCACCGCGAACGGCCCCATGGCCGAGGACATGTTGCCGCAGTTGGCGCTGTAATCGACCTCGGCTTTTTTCACCTGCACCTGCGCAAAGGTGTAATCGATATCGGCGTCGGGCCGCGTGGGCGGCCCCACTACGCACACTTTCGAAACCGACGACACGCCCCCACCCATGCCGTCAAGCTGACGGCCATAGGGGTCGGGGCTGCCGATGGCAGCAAGAAAAATTTCGTCCCATGCGGCGCGATCACGAGGTAAATCCTTGGCGTGGAACACGATGGCGTTGCTGGTGCCGCCACGCATGAAGACCGCGGGCAATTTACATTGATTCATAAAATATCCTTTTAAAACAAATACTTACAAAAATTCATTATTAGATCAAGACGGAAGCGACTTTGATTTCAGTATAGCAGAGGCCCGCCTGTCAGCTCCCAGTGGCGTGCCTATGCGTGTCCGCGCGCACCTGCGGTATCCTCAAACGCATGCTTCTTATCGTCGCCTACTGCGTGGCTGCGCACACGTGTTATATCGGCAGCAAAATCGCGGTGTCGCTGTATGCGCTGCAATTGGGTACCAGTCAGGCCACCATCGGCTGGCTGGCGGCGTTCTATGCGGCAGCACCGCTGGTGCTGGGCGTTTACTCCGGGCGCGTTGCAGATCGCTACCACGCACGATGGCCGATGATCGGCGGCGCATGTGTGATGGGATTGGCCATGTTGATCGGCCTGTTTCCCATTGGCGTGTTGTCGTTGTTCGCGATCGCGGTGATCACGGGCGCGGGCTTTATGTTTTTCAATGTGGCCGTCCAGTTGCTCACGGGCAGCATCGGCGCTGAGGCCGATCGCGCAAGAAATTTCTTAATATTATCAATAGGTTACTCAATATCTGCATTTGCCGGTCCGGTGTCGGTGGGGCTGGCGATTGATAACCTCGGCTATCGCGGCGCGTTTGCAATGCTGTCGTTGCTAATGGCAGCAGCGATCATTGGCCTTGCATTCAGCAAGCGATTTAGCGGTACTGCAGGCAAGAAAATCGGCAACTCCAACGCACCCACCGGCGCGCTGGCGCTTCTGCGTCTGCCGCAAGTACGCAGCGTGGTGATTATCAGCGGATTGATTGTCGCGAGTAACGATTTGTTCGCGTTTTATCTGCCGGTTTATGCGCACTCGCTGAATTTTTCCGCGACACTGATCGGCTTCATCCTCGGCGTGTTCGCCATTGCCGGGTTCATCACACGCTTTGCCATGCCGGTGCTGCTCAAACATTGGCGTGCAGAACGCGTAATGTTCGGCTGCCTGATTCTTGCTGCATGCGCGTTTGCGGTGTTTCCGCTGTCGGTGAATCTGGCCTACATCCTGACGATAGCATTCGTGCTGGGGCTGGGCCTGGGCTGCGGGCAACCCTTGTCGATGATGCTGGGCTATAACCGCGCGCCCCCCGGCCGCGAGGGCGAAGTCACCGGAATGCGGCTCACCGCCAACAACATTGCACGCGTAGTGATTCCGGTGGTGTGTGGCACGCTGGGCGGTACGTTGGGCGCTTCGCCCGTGTTCTGGATGAACGCGCTAAATCTGGCAGCGGTGAGCGTGCTGGTGTGGCGGCAATAGTAGCACTATGACCTGAACGACCATTTAACCGGCGCACAGCAAACTTTGCCATAATGCATGCAGAGTGTACTTGGAGGTTTCCATGAAGTGGGAAGGCGGCAGGGAAAGCAGCAACGTTGAAGACCGGCGCGGCGAGTCCAGTGGGGGCGGCGGTCGAGGCATGGGCGGAGGCATGGCGAAAAGCGGCATCGGTGTCATACTGATCGCAATAGTCGCAATGTTTCTGGGGGTCGACCCTTCGATGGTGCTGGGCCTGCTCGGCGGCGGCAATGCGCCACCACAAGTGTCACAGCAATCACAGCAGTCGTCGCAGGCACCCGCTCAACGCCCACCGCAGGGCGATCAAATGGCGAAGTTTGTGTCCGTGGTGCTGGCCGATACCGAAGACACCTGGACGGGCTTGTTTAAGCAAAACGGCAAGCAATATCAGGTACCCAAGCTGGTGCTGTTTCGCGGCGCGGTGCAATCTGCCTGTGGCCGCGGGGAATCCGCTATGGGCCCGTTTTACTGCCCCGGTGATCAGAAGGTTTACATCGATCTCGCGTTTTTCGACGACCTACAGCGGCGCTTTCAGGCGCCAGGCGAATTCGCACGCGCCTACGTGATCGCGCACGAAGTCGGCCATCATGTG
>SYEN01000456.1 GCA_005800795.1 Burkholderiales bacterium
GGCCACGTGCTCGGCGGCAGTTGCGACGTGCCGCACGGCCAAACCTCGTGCGTGATGCTGGCGCCGGTGCTGCGCTACAACCGTTCGGTGAATGCCGAACGGCAAAAGATCGTGGCCGAGGCGATGGGCCATCCCGGTGACGATGCCGCCGACGTGATCGCGGCGTTTGTGAAATCACTCGGCCAGCCGGGGCGCCTGTCGGAAGTGGGTATCACGCGCGATCAGTTTGCGATGATTGCCGATCACACCATGCACGATAGTTGGTTGCATACCAATCCGCGCAAGATTACGAGTGTGGAGCAGGTTTATGAGATTCTGGAATTGGCGGCGTAGCAGCCCCAATTAAAAAATGTCAATTAAAACAAATAGTTATCTATTGGCGACCAGTGCGCTGATAGCCGCTGCCGCTCACGCACAAATCCCGGCACAAACCCCGGCGCAAACCTACCCCACCAAACCCATCCGCTTTGTCGTCGGCTTCGGCGCGGGTGGCGGCAATGACATGATCGCGCGCACGTTGAGCCGCAAGATGACCGACAGCATGGGCCAGCAGATTGTGGTGGACAACCGCGCGGGCGGCGCGGGCATCGTCGCGGCGGTGCTGGTGGCGAAGGCGCCGCCAGACGGCTACACGCTGTTCGCGGGCAGCATCAGCACCTTGGCCACCAACGTCAGCATGCACAGCAAACTGCCGTACGATCCGGTGCGCGATTTCGCGCCGGTAACGACCACCACCTCGAGCCCGTATCTGTGTCTGGTCAATCCGGCGGTGCCCGCAGCGAGCATCAAGGAATTCGTCGCGCTGGCGAAAGCCCCCGGCAGCAAGATCAATTACGCCTCGGCGGGCAGCGGCGGCGGCAATCATTTGTCGCAGGAGTTGTTCAAGGCCATGACCGGCGCCAACATGGTTCATGTGCCGTACAAGGGCGCGGCCGAGCAGATGACTGCGCTAATTGCGGGCGAGGTGCAGATGAGCTGCATCCAGGTACAGGTTGCTTTGCCGCAGGCGCGTGCCGGTCGCTTGCGCGCGTTGGCGATGACCAGCGAGCAGCGCCTGCCGGTGGCGCCGGATATTCCCACGGTGGCAGAATCGGGTGTGCCCGGTTTCGAGGCGGTGTCGTGGCAAGGCATGGTGGTGCCTGCAGGCACGCCGCCCGCCATCGTCAAGCGGCTGCACGCCGAGACTGCCAAGGCGCTGCAGGCGCCGGATGTGCTCCAGCGGCTCACCGCCGAGGGCACCACCGCGGGTGGCATCACGCCGGAAGCTTTTGCGGCGTATATCAAAAGCGAGATTGCCAAGTGGGCGAAGGTGGTGAAAATTGCCGGTGCGAAGGCGGATTGAAATGGTGAAATGGCGCGCAGCCCTGACATGCCTGCTGTTGCTCGCCTGCGGCGCGCACGCGCAATCCTATCCCACTCGCCCAATACGCCTCATCGTCTCGGTGCAGCCCGGCGGCAATCTCGACTTGATGGGCCGCTCGGTGGCGGATTTTGCCAGCAATGGCCTCGGCCAGCGCATGATTGTCGAGAATCGCCCCGGCGCCAACAGCACCATCGGCCTCGGTTTCGTCGCACGCTCGGCGCCCGATGGCTACACGCTGGTGATGGTGGCGCAAAGCGCGCTGGTGGCGCCGAAGATGATGCGCAATCCGCCCTACGATCCGCTGCGCGATTTCGCCGGCGTGAGCCTGATCGCGACACTGCCGCAAATGCTGGTAGTGCATCCGTCGCTGCCGGTGAAAAGCGTCAAGGCATTCATCGCGTTCGCCAAAGCGCGGCCCGGCGAAATCAACGGCAGCTCGTCCGGCAACGGCTCCGGTTCGCATCTCGCGCTGGAGTTGTTTAACCGCATGGCGGGCGTGAAAATCATGCGTATTCCCTATAACGGTGATGGCCCGGCGATCATCGATTTGCTCGGCGGGCAGGTGCCGGTGAAGTTCGACAATCTGAGCACGTCAATCGCGCATGTGCGCGGCGGCAAGCTGCGCGCGCTGGGCATCACCAGCCCGGAACGCAGTGCGCTGCTGCCGGATTTGCCCGCGATCAGCGAAACCGTGCCCGGTTTTCAGGCAAGCATTTTCAACGGCATGTTGGCGCCGGTCGCCACTTCGCCGGAAATCCTCGCGCGCGTGCATGCGGAGATCGTCAAATTCGCGCAAACGCCGGAGATAAAAGCGCACTTTGCCAATCAGGGCGTTGAGTTGCAGACCAGCGCCAACCCGGCGGCGTTCACGGCTTACATCAAATCCGAGTACGGTCGCTGGTCGAAGGTGATGGACGACGCTGGGATCAAGCCGGAATAGCGATTTAAAAAATCGATAAAAACAAATACTTACAATTGCTCAGCCCAACAATTGCTCAGCCCACGGGGGACTTCAGCATGCCCGGAACGCCCGTCAACCTGCAATATCTGCTCGACAAAACCGCCATTCAGGAAGTGATCACACGCTGGCCCACCCTGCCCGATACGCCGACGGTGGCCGAAGCCAGCGCGCCGGGTTACGCCTTGACAGGCTGGTAAGGCATGATCGCGCCCGGCGGCACGCCTCGTGCTGCAGTCGACCGGCTGAACGGCGAGATGGTGAAATTTATCAACATCGCCGAAACCCGCACGCGCCTCTTGAACATGGGCATGGAGCCCATCGGCAACACACCCGATTAGATGGCGGCGCATCTCAATAGCGAATGGGTGAAATGGGCGCGCGTGGCGAAGCTGGCGAAGTTGTCGCAGCGATCGGTGTTTTAGGGTTGGAAATCCAAGAGCCGGGTTGATTGAATGGGGCTGTGGTTGGTAACGACCCGTAGCGGAAGTACCTTGATTACAAAAGCAGCCGTTTAACGCACAAGTTAACGGGCGGGCTTTAGCCCGTCCCGATTGAACGCAGAGTTAGGGGCGGAACACGACATGCTGAATGTTAATGAAACACGGTTCCGTGCGGCGAGAACGGGAAGCCAAACGGTATGTTGTTTCCCTCAAGAATTTCGTGCCCTTCGTTTGATTTGCCTTGGAGAACGCCTATTGGTATTGGGCGAGTTAAAGCGAAGTGATGCGGATTCGGATGTTGAATTGACGAAAACTCAAGTAAATCAAAGCGAATCATTCGCATTGGCCTGGAAATTTTTTCTTGCAGGTTGTCGGCCCATTGCGAAACGAGCCATAGCTTTTCTTCATATTCCAAACCATCAATCGTTTGCACGATATTTCCGACAATAACGGCGACCTTGAATTGCTTAATTTTCATGAAAGCCTCTAACTCAAAGTCGCCATTATTGGCGACGCTTTACAATCCATCAAAAGGCTGTATATAATATCAGCTGTCATGAAAAATACCCAATAAAATCAATTTGAAATCCGATTTTAGTGCGTCCGAATTCAAAAATGCAAACACCCCCAGTTTTCCAGCCACCAAAATTACTGGATCAACTCCGCCACCAGATTCGACGGCTGCACTACAGCATACGAACCGAGGATGCGTATGTCTACTGGGTTCGTTTTTTCATTCGCTTTCACGGACTGTGCCACCCGCGTGAAATGGGCGCGTCGGAGGTTGAAACATTTTTGACGCATCTGGCCGTCGAGCGGAAGGTTTCGGCTTCAACGCAAAACCAGGCGCTATCAGGCATTCTATTTTTGTATCGCGAGGTTTTGAAGATTGACTTGCCCTGGCTGGACAACGTGGTCAAAGCAAAGCGGCCCCAGCGCATGCCGGTGGTGTTGACGCGAGAAGAAGTGCAGGCCGTGTTGTCCCATCTGGACGGCACGTCGGGCTTGATTCTGCGTTTGGCCTACGGTACCGGGATGCGCATACTCGAGACCGTGCGAGTACGCGTCAAGGATATTGACTTCGCGCGCAATGAAGTAATGGTGCGCGATGGCAAGGGTTTCAAGGATCGGGTAACGATGTTGCCCGTGTCACTGACTGTTCCGTTACGCGAGCATCTGGTGCGCGTGCGTGCATTGCACACGCGCGATATCGAAATGGGCTTTGGACGAGTCTATTTGCCGTTCGCGCTGGAGCGCAAGTATCCGAGTGCTGATCGGGATTGGGCTTGGCAGTATGTTTTTCCCTCGCAGCGTCGCAGTGTCGATCCGCGCAGCGGCAGGGAAGGGCGGCACCACGCTGACCCGCAGGCTTTGCAGCGCCACATGCGCCGGGCGGTACGTGATAGCGGAATCACCAAACTCGCCACGCCACACACGCTGCGCCACAGCTTCGCCACGCATTTGCTGGAGGGTGGATACGATATCCGCACGGTGCAGGAGTTACTCGGCCATTCCGATGTGAAGACGACCATGATCTACACGCATGTGCTCAACAAAGGGGGCCGCGGCGTAGTCAGCCCGCTGGATGCGCGGTAAACCGCGGGCCGTGTCAGAACGAAAACGTTTTTTCCCAGGGGAAACTATAGGAACCTGTAGGAAATTATAGGGGCGTCGAGCTAAGTCCTGGTTGATGTAAGTATCTGTTTTAATTGATTATTTGAGAAAGCATGTTCGGGTCGCAGACAAGTGCTCTGATCAAGCCCTAGAAAGAGAACACGTTGACCCTGCCCCGCCGCACGCCGGATCGCTGCCGACTGCTGCGCCTGCTACCCCGCGCCCAAGCTGCCACCGCCACCCGCACCGGCGCGTTCGAATACGGCTCGGTGCGTGGCCTGCTCATTAAAGAAATCAAAGAACCAGACAACTTCCCATACTGTCTGGCGATCCGCTGTACTCGTGACGGCACAGATGGCGTGCTCATGGAAACCCGAACCGTCATGCCTTGGCGCCATCACGCCACGTAGTCACGCGCAATACGCGCGAATTTTCCCAAGTTGCCAGCTTGCAGTGCCTGCATTGGAGTTCAAAGCAGTCAGGGGCAAATTAAGCTTTAACTGTTTGTTTTCAATTTCTTTGTCACCAGCCCCGGCCCAAAGTTAAACAGCTTGTCGAAGTTCAGCGTGCAGGGGATGGCTCTACTCGTGTGCTGCTTACAGCTTCAGCAGTGCCTCAAGATTTTTCCAGAGAATCTTGTCCTTCTCGTCCTGCGACAGTGATTTCAGACCCTCGACCCAGCCGCCGGGGCCGGGCGTCCAAGGCACAAACGGCCAGTCGCTGCCGATAACCACGCGTTCCGCACCGACCTGATCGAGCAGGAAGCGCAGCGCTTCTTCGCTGCTGGTCACCGTGTCGTAGTAGAGGCGCTTTTGATAGGCGCTGGGCGGCAGCGGCGTGCGTTGATCCTTCGGTAGCCGTTCCCAGCCGCGATCCAGGCGTCCCATGGCGTAGCATGTTGGGCCGCCGCCGTGGGCGATGCAGATTTTGATGTCGGGGCAGGCTTCGAGGATGCCGCCGCAGATCAGCGTGGCGGTGACGATGGCGTCGTCGAGAATCACACCTAGGCTGTTGAACAGGCCGTGGCGCGGATTGCGCGCCCGCAGAAAATTGTTTTGCGGCTGCGGATGGTAAAGCAGCAGCGCGCCCATCGACTCTGCTGCCTTGAAGAAAGGCAGAAATTTCGGCTCGTCCCATTGTTCGCCATTGACTTCGGTGTCGAGTTCAGCGCCCTTGAGGCCGAGTTTGCTGACGGCGTAGTCCAGTTCGGCGATGGCGGCTTTCACGTTCTGCATCGGCAGTGTGGCAAGCCCGGCAAAGCGGGTGGAATGTGCGCGCACGGTGCCGGCGATTTCGGTGTTCACGTCGCGTGCCAGCGCCTGCCCGGTGGTGGCATCAAGGTGATAGCCGAAAAACGGCGTGTGGATCGACAGCACCTGCACGTCGACGCCTTGCGCGTCCATGTCCTTGATGCGTTCTTCCGGCGTGAACCTTACCTTGGGCGTGGTGAAGCTGGTGCGCGCACCGTTGCAAACTATGGTGCCAAGGCCTGCGCCCGTCTCGTGTGTATAGCCGTACCAGTCTCTTTTGGCTTCGACGGCGTTCCAGAGGGATTGCGGGACGACATGGGCGTGTACGTCTATGGTTTTCATGGTGTGATTATTGGGTTGCCAGATTGTTGCGAGCGCGGCAATGATACCGGAGGCGATGCCAAAACAGGCTGGCGATTGGCTGTGGCGCTTGCTGAGTTGCGGAAGGATTGCGGGGTACTAGCGAGGTTACAGCGAAAGGTTATTCTAAGTATCTGTTTTATAAGGAGTTTTATATTAGACGCTTATGCTGGCGTGGCGCGCAATTGGCGGTAGCGCTGTGCCTGGGCAGCGGCATTAATTTTCAGTGGCAAAAGTCTGGAACTGTGCTACATTAGGGCGGCCATATACCGTAATCGTTAACAATAAAAGTAACGCGGGATCACGGTGTACGGTAGGAACGGATTCAAACAGTGCGGGCCGCGGAGGGGCGGGTACCAGTTGCTGTTTTTGAGCTGTTGCGCAGGACTCTTCTCGTGGCGGGTGTGTAATTTTTCATGGAGGGGTCTACCATGGACGTGAAGGTTTCGCGACGGCAGTTTTTCAAAATCTCGGCAGGCGGCATGGCAGGCTCAAGTCTCGCCATGCTGGGCTACGCACCCACAGCGGCAGCTGATGTGCGCAGCTTCAAACTCGCGCGCACAACGGAGCATCGCAGCACCTGCCCGTATTGCTCGGTGAGTTGCGGCATGATCATGTACACCATCGGCGATAAATCGAAAAACATCAAGCCGGTGATCATGCACGTCGAGGGCGACCCTGATCATCCGGTCAATCGCGGTACGCTATGCCCGAAGGGTGCAGGCGTGCTAGACATGATCCACAGCCCCAACCGCGTGAAATTCCCGCAAGTGCGCGAAGCCGGCTCGAACGAGTGGAAGCGCATCTCGTGGGAAGAGGCGTTGAATCGCGTTGCCAAGCTGATGAAGGACGATCGCGACGCTAACTTCATCGAGAAAAACGCAGCGGGCACTACGGTGAACCGCTGGAACACCACGGGTTTTCTGGCGTCCAGCGCGTCGTCGAATGAATCCGGCTACATCAGCGTGAAAACCATGCGCTCGATGGGCATCGTCGCGCTGGATACACAGGCACGAATATGACACGCACCGACGGTCACCAGTCTGGGGCCAACGTTCGGTAGAGGTGCAATGACCAATAGCTGGACCGATATCAAGAATACCGATCTGGTGTTGATCATGGGGGGCAACGCGGCAGAAGCCCACCCCTGCGGTTTTAAATGGGTTACCGAGGCCATGCAGCATCGCAAGGCGAAGCTGATCGTGGTCGATCCGCGCTTCACGCGCTCGGCCGCTGTGGCTGATACCTACGCGCCGATACGCGTGGGCAGCGACATCGCGTTTTTGGGTGGCGTGATCAACCACATGCTGAGCAACAACAAAATACACACGGAATACGTCAAGGCGTACACCGACGCCACCTTCATGACCAAGGAAGGCTATTCCTACGAAAACGGTTTGTTCAGCGGCTACAACGCCGAGAAACGCGTTTACGACAAGGCCACCTGGGGTTACCAACTGGGTGAGGATGGGTTCGTGAAGGTTGACGACACCATGGAAGACCCGCGCTGTGTCTACCAGCAGATGAAGAAACACTACGCGCGCTACACGCC
>SYEN01000457.1 GCA_005800795.1 Burkholderiales bacterium
GCGCTCGCCGGCGCACGCGCCATGGGCGTAGCGCTGCCCAACACCGCCACCGCGCAGGAGTTGTTCAACACCTGTGTGGCCAATGGCGGCGCGAAGTGGGATCACTCCGGCATGGTGAAGGCGCTGGAGCGCATGGCCAATCACGACGTGGCGAAATAAAACTTCTCGCCATGCCAGAAGTCGTTCGACTGGACGCCCCGCTCGGCGCGCGTATCGAAGGCCTCGAGCGCTCGCAGGCACTGTCAACTGACGTGGCGGCGCTGCTCGACCGTGCACTGGCGGATCATCTGCTGGTGGTGATCCCCGGCGCGCCAATGACGCCGGAACAGACACGCGATCTGTCGCTGGCATTCGGCGAACCGCGCCCGCAGTTGCTGCGAAGAAAGCGCGCGAATGACGTGCCGGAAGTCTCATTAATGGTCAGCACGCTGATGACCGACGGCACCACCGACAAAACGGTGTACCGCGCCGAGGATTGGCACACCGACGATTCCTATTTCGAAATCCCCGCCAAGGCAACGCTGCTGCACAGTATCGAAATCCCCGGCCGCGGTGGCGCAACGTGGTTTTGCAACATGCATTCGGTGTACGATGCGCTGCCCGAAGCCACCCGGCGCCACATTGAGGGCAGGCGCGCGATCCACGGCTACGACACGCCGCGCGCACGCAGCCGGCCCGCGCCGCGCTCACCGCAGGAAACCGCCGAAACACCCGATGTCGAACATCCGCTGGTGCGCACGCATCCTGTCACGGGACGCAAGGGGCTGTATCTCAACCCCAACCGGCTCGACCGCATCGTCGGCCTGCCGCGTGCGGAAAGCGACGCCCTGCTCGACGAACTGACCGAAGAGGCGCGCAAACCCAAGCACCATCACGGCCACGTGTGGCGCAAGGGCGATGTGGTGGTGTGGGACAATCGCGCGACGATGCACCGCGTCGTCAACGATTACCCTGAGAACGAGCCGCGCATCATGCATCGCGTATTGCTCAAAGGCGAGCGGCCAGTGTAATGGGCGAATGGGTCCGGCCCCTGCTGATGCCTTGAGACACACCATGAAGACTCTGCATAAGTATGTGTTTTTATTGTATTTTTTTTCCTCCATCGGCGTTACCTTCGCGCAAGCCCAGCCTGCCGGCGCGTATCCCGCAAAACCCGTCCGCGTGATCATTCCCTTTCCGCCCGGCTCCAGCACCAATGACATCCTCGGCCGTGCGCTGGCGCAGCGCTTGTCCGAAGCGCTGGGGCAGCAATTTGTCGTCGACAACCGCCCCGGCGTCGGCGGCAATCTCGGTTCGGAAATGGGCGCAAAGGCCGTGCCCGACGGTTACACGCTGCTGATCGGCACCAACGGCCCCATCGGCATCAGTCCGCACATTTACAAAACGCTAGCCTATGACCCGCTGAAGGATCTGGCGCCGATCACGCTCTACGCCATGGTGCCGTACGCGATCATCGTCAACGCGGCAGTGAAGGCCAACAACCTCAATGAGCTGATAGCATTGGCTAAAGCTGCTCCGGGCAAACTGAACTACGCCTCGTCGGGGAGCGGCAGCACACCCCATTTATGCATGGAAATGTTCAAGCGACTCGCGGGTGTGGATATCACCCACATACCCTACAAAGGCGGCGCGCCCGCCACCGTCGATTTGCTTGCCGGCCAGGTACAGGTGTTCTGCCCGGGCCTGCCGCCGGTACTGCCACATATCAAGTCGGGCAAGCTCAAAGCACTGGCGCTCACCACACCCAAACGCACACAGTATCTGCCGGACGTACCCACCGCCGCCGAGCAGGGCCACCCGCAACTTGATGTGAATTCCTGGGTGGGCCTGCTCGCCCCTGCCAAAACGCCGCCGGCCATCATCGAAAAACTGCACGCCACCATCACCCGCATCATGGCGACGCCGGAAATGAAAACCCATGTCGTCAATAATGGGGCCGATCCCATGGCAATGGGGCCGAAGGAATTCGGCGTGTTCCTGAGTACGGAGTCGGCCAAATGGGGACAGGTCGCCCGGGCGGCCAACCTGCGTATCGAATGAAAGCCCTGGTCGGTGTGATGCTGCTGTGGTGGGCAACCTGCGCCACGGCCCAAAACTATCCCGCCAAAATCATACGTGTCATCAACCCCGCTGCGCCCGGCGGCAACAGTGACATTTTATTCCGTACGCTATCGCCGAAAATGGTCGAACAGCTCGGCCAGCAACTGGTGATGGAGTATCGTCCCGGTGCGGGCGCCACTGTCGGCTCGGAGTTGCTCGCCAGAAGCGCGCCCGACGGCTACACCGCGATGTTCGTCGCGGCAAGCCACGTGATGAATCCCGCCATCGTGAAAAAACTGCCGTACGACACGGTGAAAGATTTCACCATGCTGGGCCTGATTGCCGATATCCCTTCGGCACTGGTCACGCACCCGTCGCTGCCGGTCAAAAACGTCAAAGACCTGATTGCGCTCGGGCGCGCGCATCCGGGCGCCATTAATTTTTCTTCCGGTGGGCGCGGCACGGTGGGCCATCTCTCCGGTTCACTTTTCAGCGCAATGGCCAAGGCGCAGTACGGCTTCGTCGCCTACAAGGGTTCGCATCAAGCGCTGATCGACGTGATGGCCGGCCACGTGCAGTTTCAGTTCTCCAGCATTACCGGCTTGCTGCCGTATGTGCACGCCGGCAAGCTCAACATGCTGGCGCAAACCGGCGAGACGCGTTCACCCAGCGCGCCACACATCCCCACCATGCAGGAAGCGGGCCTGCCGGGCTTTGTGGTACGCAGCCCGTTCAGCTTTCTCGCGCCGGCGAATCTGCCGCGCGCCATTGTTGAAAAACTCAACGGCGCGCTGTTGACCGCGCTGCGCGATTCGGCCAACCGCAAGACGCTGCTCGCGCGCGGCGCAGACCCCATCGGCAACACACCCGAAGAACACGTGCGTTTTGTCGTGAGTGAAGTCGAAAAATGGATTAAGGTGGCGCGTGCGGCGGGCATTACCGCTGAATAATGATTTAATCTAAGTATCTGTTTTAATTGATATTTTTTATAGCCATGAACAAACCCGAAATCCCGCTCAAGCCCTGCCCGCCCGAATTGCTCGCTGCCCTGAAAGCGCAATTCGGCGAGCGCCTGAACACCACGCAAGCGGTGCGCGAGCATCACGGCAAGGACGAGTCCGCATTCCCCGTAGCCCCCCCCGATGCCGTGGTGTTTCCTGAAACCACGGCGGAATGTGCAGCCATCGTCAAGCTCTGCGCTGCGCACAACACCAACATCATTCCCTTCGGCGTGGGCACCTCGCTCGAAGGCCACGTGCTCGCCATCTACGGCGGCGTGTGCATCGATATGAGCCGCATGAACCGTGTTCTCGCAGTGAATACCGAAGACCTCGACTGCACGGTGCAGGCGGGTGTGACGCGCAAACAACTCAATCAACAGCTGTTGCACACAGGCCTGTTCTTCCCGATTGACCCCGGTGCTGATGCAACCCTGGGCGGCATGAGCGCGACACGCGCCTCCGGCAC
>SYEN01000458.1 GCA_005800795.1 Burkholderiales bacterium
CCCGGTCGCCTGTTTTGAGCACCGTATTCCACGCAACAAACTTGCCGAAGATGCCGATGTGCAGCGTAGCGGTTTCCAGTTCAGGGTAGCGCGCCAACAAACCTGCAAGTTCAATCGCCTGCCCCGCTGTTGTGCCCGCCGCAACCCGCAGCCGCAGTAACGCCTGTTCGGTTGGTAACGAGTAAATCACTTCGACATCAAGTGCGCCGCCGGACTCAGCGTTCGCCATACACCTTCCCGGCGCGCTTGACGAATGCCTCTACCATGGTGTCTGCAATATGGCTGAACACCGGCCCCACCAGGGCGCCGAGCATCAGGCTGGAGAACGTCCATGCGAGGTTGAATTCAATTTTGCAGCCCTTGCCTTTCAGATCATGAAAACGCCATGCACCATCCAGCGATCGAAACGGCCCATCGATCAACTTGAGGCAAATTTCATTCGGCGGCACATTATGGTTTTCGGTTGAAAAGCGCTGTTGCACGCCGTGAAAACCGACGCTCAGCGACGCACGCACCACGTCTGCTTCCCGTGAAAGCACTTTAGCGCCGGTGCACCAGGGCAAAAAAGCGGGATACCGCTCAATGTCGTCGACCAGCCGGAACATGTCCTCCGGCGAGTACGGCACAAGCACGGTTTTGCTGACTTCGGGCACGATGGATTACAGACAAGTTACATGGGCGCGGTCACACACGCACACAGTGGTAAAATCAACGCATGAGTATCGTCGAAAACAAAAAAGCCTTCCACGACTATTTTATCGAACAACGCTTCGAAGCGGGCATGGTGCTCGAAGGCTGGGAGGTGAAAGCCATTCGCGCGGGCCGCGCCCAACTGAAAGAGGCTTACGTCATCGTTCAGGGTGACGCGCTGCATCTCATCGGATCGCATATCAGCCCGCTGCCCACCGCTTCCACCCATGTAAACCCCGACCCCACCCGCACACGCAAGCTGTTGCTGCATGCCGAGGAAATCAACAAACTCATCGGCAGTGTCGAACGCGCGGGCTACACCCTGGTGCCCCTAAACCTGCACTACACACGCGGCCGCATCAAACTGGAAATCGGCCTGGCCAAGGGCAAGAAACAGCACGATAAGCGTAACGATGAAAAAGAAAAAGACTGGAAGCGCGAACAGCAACGGATGCTTCGTCAAACGCGGTGAAACCTACCAGGCATTAGCCGTTCACAAGGACAAGCATTCACCCGATGCGCCTTCTCGCAAATGCGGACGCTGCGCTACTTATTGACAGCAAAAAAAGCGCTGTGATTTTTCGTAGCCCCTTGGTAATTGGCGCCGCCCCTGCGGGGAGTCAAACCCCGCTTACCACAGTGAAAGAGTTGCAGCTTGGGCGTTATTGAATTTCGATCGAGTGCCATATCCAATGAATTGCAGGATGATGACCTGGTTTCGCGGCTCGGTACGCCTCGACCATTAGGCGGATAGCGCCGTACACTTTATACCGGCCGGTCGCCGCACATCTGCACGCGGTGCATGAGACGCTGAAATTTCCATACGTCATTGGCCGCGATATGCAAGGTGCAGCGGTTATCCCATACCGCCACTGAGCCGGTCTCCCAGCGGAATCGACAGGTGAACTCGGGGCGGGCTGCGTGCTGCAACAGGAACCCGAGCAACGGAGCACTCTCCTCGTCGGTCATCCCGGAAAAACGCTGCGTATAGGACTTGTTGACGAACAACGTCTTGCGGCCGGTTTCGGGATGCGTGCGCACGACCGGATGCTCAGACACCGTTTCTCGCCACTGCGAATCCTCGCGTACCTTGTTCGTGCGATGCCTGTTGCGCGCGGCTTGTGGCCCCGCGACCGTGATGTCGCTATGAACGGCCGTCATGCGCGACAACATCGCCTTCATGCCTTCGGAAAGCGCCTCGTACGCGCGATAGCCGTTGGCGAACAGCGTATCGCCGCCGTACGGGGGTACCTCCGCGCCATAGAGCACGGCGCCGCAAGGCGGTTCCGCCATGCAGGTGGTGTCGGCGTGCCAATCCTCGCCGACGATCTGCGTGTCGCCAGGCATGCGGCGGATGCGCACGATGTCGGGGTAGCGTCCTTCGGTCAGCAGATTGGGATGACGAAACAGCGGCGCGAAACGGCGGCCGAAGGCGATCAGGGCATCGTCATCAAGCGTCTGCCCACGGAAAAAGATGACAAGGTTTTCCAACCAGGCGCGTCGAATTTCGCTAAAGGTTGCATCGTCAATAGGGCGGCTGATGTCGACGCCACTGATCTCAGCACCCAGCGCCCCAGCGATTGGCGCAACAGAGATTCGGTCATACGCGTGAGGTTGGGACAGTACAGGTGACGGCATGGCGGACATGGCATGATCCCTCAACGGATGGTGGTGACGTGGCATCTTGATAGGCGTCAAAAAGCCAAATGACGATAGGCCTGCCGAAATTGATTCTAAGCCCGAAACGCTGTCGACGCCATAATCTGCTGATTTCGAATCGGACAGGTCTATGGGGTGACGCCTGAAAAGTCCTGTTGGCGAGTTTTTGCCGCCCGCACCGCAATTGACTCGTCATTTGTGGCTGCTCTATTTTGCAGAGTTATGGAAGCTCTGCCACTACCGAACGGCATTGAAAGCAAAGGTGTTGATCATAGAAAACCAAACAACCAAACGGGGCTAGGGACTGGCGGCCCATCAAAAAATTAGCTTTGATGGCTGTACAATGAGCGGATACGTTCCATGTTTCCCCGCTCCTTCGCTGATAGCACGAACTATTCGCTTGAGAACCGTGAAAATCTGGCCCTGCGCCTCACGTTTTTCACTTCGATAAGTTAAGTCCAACGGCCGACAAGGATCGCGCCAGACCCGACTTAACATAAGTATTTGTTTTTATTGAATTATTTGTCAATCGCATGACCTCACGCCGATGATGTTCGAAAATCAGCTCGCCCGCGGGATCACCGGTAGCAGCAGATACGATTCACGCTCACCGCCCGAATAGATGGTGTTGGTGCCGGTGTTGTAATCGGCATGGTAGTGCATGTAAGACTGGCTGCC
>SYEN01000459.1 GCA_005800795.1 Burkholderiales bacterium
CATCGGTACGCGCTGTGGCGGCAGTCCGCAACAGCTGCCCGCTGTTGCCATGCCCGATTTGTCGATGGAAAACCTGCGCCGGCTGCTGTTGCCCGCGATGACCCTCGCGCTGCTCGGCGCACTGGAATCACTCTTGTGCGCCGTTGTTGCGGATCACACGAGTCATGACCGGCACGACCCCAATCAGGAGTTGATGGGTCAGGGCATCGCCAACATGGCCGTTCCGTTTTTTGGCGGATTCGCCGCCACCGGCACCATCGCCCGCACCTCCGCCAACATCAGAAATGGCGCGAGAACGCCGGTGTCGGGTCTGGTGCACGCGTTGACATTGTTGCTGATCGTGCTGGCAGCGGCGCCACTGGCCGTGCACGTTCCACTGGCGGTGCTGGCCGCCATACTCGTGGGCGTGGCGATTCGCATGGGGGAGTGGCACGCGTTTACCACGCTACGCTCGCATACAACGCCGCGCAATCTGATCATGCTCACCACGTTCGTGCTCACTGTGGTGCTGGATATCACCACGGCGGTTCAGGTCGGCGTGCTGTGCACCATGATCATGCTGATCCGGCGCATGATGGAAGTCACCTCGATCTATGACGAAAGCGCAGCGTCAACCCACGCTTCTGGCCAGTCGCCCAGTCCCTCACCCGCAGTCCGCGTGCTGCACGTAACGGGCATTTTGTTTTTTGGCACGGCGGACAAGCTCGACGCGATTGAACTGAGCCCGCAATCGCGCGTGCTGGTGTTGAACCTCACGCGCGTGGCCTATCTCGATACCACCGCGCTCAACAGCCTTGAAGGTCTCGCCACGCGCATTCACCAACACGGCGGACAACTGGTGCGTGCCGCGGCACAACGCCAGCCGCTGCGGCTGATGCTGCTGTCCGGCCTCGTCGCAACGCTGGGCCGCGACAACATCAAGGCCTCGCTCGACAGCGCGCGCGAACGCGCTACCCAGCTTGCGTGACGCTGAACCGATTCACCACGAATAGGTGTGACGCGTTACGAGATTTTTCGTATCTTATTGATTTATTTGATTATTTTATTTTTCAACACCGCACGATCAATTTCCACACCCTTGATAAACGTGCGCGCGATGCGCCGTGTGTTGCGGATGTCGTCCAGCGGATTGGCATCCAGCACCAAAAAATCCGCGCGTTTGCCCGGCGCTAGTGTGCCGGTGTCGGGCAGTTGCAGATATTCCGCGCCACGGCTGGTGGCGGCGACGATCACTTCCATGGTGGTCATACCGGCCGAGTGCATCAACTCCAGTTCACGCTGTTCGGCGTAACCAAACAAATGATCGGGCAGGCCGGTGTCGGCGCCGAGGATGACGCGCGCGCCGGCATCTTTCAGCCTTGCGGTGTTGCGATGCACGTTTCGGTAAATACCGCGCACGCGCTCAACAATAGCCGGATCGCGCGGCGCCCACAGCCCCTTCATGCGCTCGATCACCTCGGGGGACGCGGTGTCCTTCAACAGCCCGGCGAGGTACGGTTCTTCAAACCACGGTGGCGTACTGGTGTGCGTGTTGCGTTCGCCGCCGCCCATGTTGGGCATCACGAACAGACGGTTGCGAATCACCGATACCAGCAGCGATTCGTCCATCACGGCGTCGCGCACCAGGTGCGCGAAGCTGTCCACCTTGGCGGCGGCAAGGCCCACCGCGTCGCGGTGATAAAACACGTGCGCACTGACGCGCAGATTGTGTTTCTTCGCTTCATCCACTGCGGCAGCGTATAACTCTGGTGACAGACTCGGTGCGCGGCCGCCGCGATCGTCGACCCAGATCTTGATAGCGTTGACCTTGCGCGCGGCCTGCTCACGCACGGCCTGACGGATTTGCTCCTCGGTGGTGACTTCGTACGCAATGCCTTTGTAGGCCATCGCGCCGGGGCCGGCATTGGGCGCGCCGATGCCACGTCCCGCCACCAGCAGCAACGCCCCACCGAGCTTGCCGGCGATCTGCTCGTCGCGCATTTGTATCGCCAGATCGCCACGCTCAATGCCCTGCGACATCACCACGCCCACGCCGTAATAGAGCGCCAGGTTCAGATCGTTGAGAATGACTTCGCGGGTATAGTTCCCGGCACCATAAGTCAGTCCCTTCTGAAATCCCGGGTGCACGTGCGTGCTGATGAGCGTGGGCATCACGGTTTTGCCGGACAGATCGACACGTACCATACCCTCAGATGCTACAAACTCGCCGCGTTTGCCGACCCGCGTTATCAAGCCGCCCTCGACCACAAACACCGCCGATTCGATGGCCGGGCTGCCGTCGCCGGGAATCAATCGCGCACCCTCGTAAAATTGCGCACCTGCCGTGGCGCACCACGCCAGCACACTGGCCACAACGCACCGCAATGCAGACCGGATCATGGAACCCCTCCTTGCCGAAAGGCACTCAGTATAAGCGCGAGCCATGGTGAACAAGGCGAACCACGCGACCAACGCGAATAGCGGTAAACTTGTCCGGCGCAGTTTTCTGATCCACACCCCGTCTTGTACAAACCCAACCCGTTCAACTTCTCCGGAGACTTTCATGGCCAATGCGTACTGGATTGCCTTTTATAAATCCATCAAGAATCCCGATCAACTGGCTGCGTATGCCAAGCTCGCGCCCGCCGCGATTCAAGCCCACGGCGGCAAATTTCTCGTGCGTGGTACGCCCTCCAAAACCTACGAACTGGGGTTGAATCAACGCGTGGTGGTGATCGAATTCCCCAGTGTCGAAAAAGCCATTGCAGCCCATGACAGTGAAGGCTATCAGGCTGCACTCAAGGTGTTGGGCAATGGCGTCGAGCGCGATATGCGCATTGTTGAAGGGTATACACCATGAGCTCGCCTTCCGCTGCTGTGCTCGCCCAACTCGCGCCCACTGGCAAGCTGCGCGCGGGCATCAACTTTCAAAATCCGCTGCTCACCAGGCTTGGCCCCAATGGCGAACAAAGCGGTGTCGCTGTGGATCTGGTACACGAACTTGCGCGCCGCATGGGCGTGCCCATCGAAGTCATTGTGTATCTCTCAGCCGGTGAATTGGCCGAATCGGTCGCCAGCGGCAAATGGGATGTATCGGTGCTGGCCGTTGAAGCGGAACGCGCGAAAGACATTGCCTTCGCCGGCCCCACCACGGAAATTGTGGCCACCTATCTGGTGCCGCCCGGATCGAAGCTGCAAAAAATCGAGGATGTGGACAGCCCCGGCGTGCGCATCGCGCTGGGTGCGAAGAGCGGCTACGATCTTTATCTCGCGCGCACGTTGAAGCACGCACAGCGTGTGCCGGTCGCCGGTTCCGGGCCTGCCTTCACACAGTTTGTCGCTGACAAGCTGGAAGCCTACGCCGGTCTCAAAACGGAAATGGCAAAGTTCGCCACGCAAATGCCGGGCTGCCGCATCCTCGATGGACGTTTCATGACAGTGTGCCACACGGCGGGTGTGCCGCGTGGACGCGGCCCTGAGGGCGAAGCGTATCTCACCGCCTTCGTCGAAGCGGTCAAGGCCGAAGGCTTGGTGGCCAAGTGGATAGACAAGAGCGGTGTTGATGGCCTATCGGCCGCGCCGCTGACCCATGCGTAACTCGCGCAGGACGCATCGCGCCTTCCGTCGACTTATCATAAATATTTGTTTTAATTGATTTTTTTAAGAGGCAGGCCATGAGTGGAAAAACCGTGCTCTACCAAAGCGTCGGCGCCGAACTGACGCACTTTGATGTCGATGTGGAAGCCGCCACACTGACACGGCGCGGTTCCGTTACGTTACCGTCGAACGTGCAATACGCGTGGCCCGTCACCGCCGCCGGCGGGCGTAAATTTCTGACGGTGACCACCAGCGACGCCGCATCGGGCAACACGCCCGTGCCCGGCGTCATGCACCGGCTTTGCTCGGTGAGCATCACGGCAGACGGCACGCCGGCCTTGCACGGCTATCCGCAACCGCTACCCTCTCGCCCGATTCATCATTGCGTGGATCGTGCAGGTGCGTACGCGCTGTGCGCCTTCAACAATCCCAGCCACGTCACGGTGAACCGCATCAACAGCGACGGCAGCATCGGCCCGCGCGTGGCTCAGCCCGCGAATGTCGATGTCGGCATTTACGCGCATCAGGTCGTCACCACGCCGTCGAACCGGCTGGTGGTGTTCCCGGCGCGCGGCAACGACGCACGCGCGGGCAAACCGGAAGACCCCGGCGCGATCAAGGTGTTTCACTTCAACAACGGCCAGCTTACCCAATCGCAATCTATCGATGCCGTGGGCAAGGGCGGCATGGATTACCGCCCGCGCCACGTCGATTTTCATCCGACGCAGCCATGGATGTACGCGAACATCGAAAGCCAGAACGAGATGCACATGCACCGCATCAACGGCGACGAAATCGCCGCCGTGCCGGAGTTCGTCAAGACCACGCTGGCCGCGCCGCGCGACCCGAAAATGCATCAAACCACCAGCGCAATCCACGGGCACCCGAACGGCCGCTTTGTCTACACCGCCAACCGCGCCGACGGCAAAGTGGAATTCAAGGGTAAACAAGTCTTCGCGGGCGGCGAAAACAGCATCGCCGTATTCGCCATCGACCCAAAAACCGGCGAACCCACCCGCATCCAGAGCGTCGACCCGCAAACCCACCACGTGCGCACCTTCGGCATCGACCCCAGCGGCCGGTTACTAGTTTGCGCCAGCATCCGCGACATGTGGGTTAAAGACGGTAACGATGTGCGCCTGGCGCCTGCTGCGTTAAGTGTGTTCCGTATTGGGGATGACGGGAAACTGACTTTTGTGCGGAAGTACGACGTGGAGTTGAATGGGAAGTTGCAGTGGTGGGCGGGGATGGTGGGGCTGTAGGCAAACTTAACAGATAGCCCGATGCCGCACGTGTACGCGCGGGACGGGGACTACACCTCCCACGCAATCTACTCAAGCCTGATGTTGGCCACCTTGACGATTTTCGCGTACTTTGCGGTCTCCGCACGAATGAAAGCACTAAACTCCGACGGCTCATTGCCGACTGGTTCAGCCCCGATATTCGCGATTCTTTCCTTCACGTCGTTTAGCCGCAAGAGCTTGATCGTCTCGTTGTGCAGCCTTGCGATGGCGTCTTTATTGACAGCCGAGGGCGCCACCAGACCCCACCACGTGTTCACTTCGACGCCGGGCACGCCGCCTTCCTTGACAGTGGGTACATCAGGCAACAACGGAGAACGCTGGGCAGCAGTAATGGCAATGGCGCGCAGCTTGCCTTGCCGTACCTGATTGATCACCGGCGGAACCGAGTCGAAGTTCATGTCGACGTGCCCCGCAATCAAATCGATGAGCGCCTGGCCGCTCCCTTTGTACGGCACATGCAGCATGTCAACGCCCGACTGCAATTTGAAGAGTTCGGCAGCGAGGTGCTGAATGCTGCCCGCGCCCGAGGAGGCGTAGCGCATCTGACCGGGCCGCGCTTTCGCCAGCGCGACCAGATCCTTGACGCTTTTCACCGGCAGCGAGGGGTGCACCACCAATAGGTTGGGGCCGGTTGCCACCAGCGAGATGGTCGCAAAATCCCGCTGCGGATCATAGGGAAGTTTGGGCACCAACGAAGGCAGCACCGAGACCGCCGCAATATGCGCCATCATGATGGTGTAGCCATCCGGCGCCGCTTTTGCGAGTTGTTCGGCGGCGAGTTGGCCTGCCGCGCCGCCACGGTTATCGATCAGCACCTGTTGGCCTAAAGTGTTTCCGACAGTTTTTGGCCGACGATACGACCGATGATATCGGTGCCGCCGCCGGGCGCGAACCCCACGAGCATACGTATACTCTTGGCCGGGTAGTCCTGAGCGAACGCTGTCCCGGAGAGCGTCAACACGAGTGCTATTGCTGCCGCTTTGGTCAGGTCAAATTTCATGGGGTTCCTTATGTTGATTGTTTCGTCGGCCCGTTTGCGGCAAAAACCACCGCCGGCAGCTACGCCGGCACCGCGACCCCCGCCTGCTCGCAGGTATTCGCCACATCGCCCACGGTCGCACGGCGCATGTCGCGCACAAAGCGCATGTCATCGAAATCGGTGCCGCGATGCAGGGTACAGCGGTTGTCCCACATCACCAGATCGTTGACGCGCCAGCGGTGGGTATGGACAAACTGGCGTTGCGTGACGTGCGCGAGCAAATGCTGGAACAGCGCTTCGGCTTCCGCAGCCTCCATGCCTTTGATCGCACCGATATGCGAAGCAATATAGAGCGATTTGCGGCCGCTTTCGGGAATGGTGCGCACCAGTAATTGCGGCACCGGCGGCAGGCGTTGGGCTTCGCTTTCCTCAAACGTGGCAAACCCGGTTCGCTTGCGTGAATACTCGATGGCGTGCATGGCGATCAGGCCGTCAAGCTTTTGCTTCATGCCGGGCGGCAGGGCGTCGTAGGCCGCACGCTGATCGGCGAATTCGGTGTGGCCGCCGATGGGCACCACCTTCGTCGAATACAGCAGCGAACACACCCCCGGTTTGTATTTGAACGAGCTGTCGGTATGCCACAGCTTGTTGCCTTCCTTGTAAAGCCGCTGGCGGCTGGCCTTGTCCCAGATTTTGCCTTCGCGGTTGAGATTCGAGATGTCGGCAAACGCATGCCCCAACCGTGGATCGGTGTTCTCGGCGGCGAGCACGCGATCCATTTCGATGGGCCCGAACTGCTGCGCGAAATCCACGTGATTTTGCGGCGAGAGTTTTTGTTCTGGAAACACCAGCACGCCGTATTTCCAGAACACCTGTTTGATCGCGCTCATGTCCTCGGCAGATACCGGTTTGGACAGATCAACGTCGTAAATTTCAGCGACGAAGTTGGGCGTGAGGGCATTGACGGTCAGGGTCATGATGAAATGTCCTTACGCAACACAGTGCGGCGGGTTGCGGCCAATTCCCGCGGTTTGCACCACGCCGATTAGTTTATAACTATTTGATTTTTAAACAATATTTAATAGGCGCACACGGCCCACGACCGCGTGCGTTGGCTTCAACTAAGCCGCCGCGCGCTCACGCTGCCCGGCCTTGTTCAGACGCGCGGCAATCATCGCGCTGGCATTGCCGTGCAGGATGGCCTGGCGCTTGTCGGCGCCGATATCGGCTTCCTTCAACGCGTTGGCGGTCCATTCGCAGCCGAATTCGCTGCCGTCCGTGCCGCACACGATACGCTCGGCGCCATACAGCCGCACAGCCGCTTCGATGGAACGCGGGCCGAACGAGTTGCAGTCGACGAACACCTTTGAGCGTTTGAAGCGCGACGAGGGCAATTCCTCCTTCGGTGTATCGAGCAGGCAGCGGTGATCCATGCGCTCGATTTCATACGGAATATTGCCGCCAAGGTTGTGCACCAGCAGCGTGGCATCGGGATACGGTGCGAGGAAATCGGTGAGGCACAGTGTCACCATCACCGACGACAGGCTTGCCTGCATGTCGAGCGTGCCATTGCGGCGGCGCGCATTGTCGGTGTCGCCGCCGATTTTGGGAAACGCATCGCCGGGGCGCGGGCCATGATGCACGAACAGAATCGCCTTGCGGTTGTTCGCCACTTCCAGCAGCGGCTTCGCGTCTTCGGCATGTTTGTGCGTGAGAAACAGATTGCCCGGAATCTGCGTGCCGACCACGCCCGGCAGCGACATCGCTCGCTCCAGTTCGGCGGCAGCAGCCGACATGTCGGCGAGCGGCAGCGCGGCAAACGCGGCGAAGCGCCCGGGATACTTCTGCGTAATCTCCGACAGTGCGTTGTTGACCATTTTGCACAGCGGCAGCGATACCTCCAGCGGCTGCGATTCGATCCAGCAGAAGCCCCCAATCAGCGAAAGCGCGCTGGTGGTAACCCCCTGCCGATCCATGCGTGCCAGGTGGAATTCCACGTCGTCGAACGCTTTCGCCAACGGCTCGTCACCGTTACGCGTTCTCAATACTTCAACACCGGCGTCGTTGCGCACGATGCGGGGTTCACGCGTGCGGGCGCGCAGAGCGTCGATCAGTTCAGCGGGTCTCCAGTGGGCGTGCATGTCGATCATGACGGTCTCCTTCAAAGGGTCGGCAAAGGGGGTTACGGGGCGGTAGTGTGATTCAATCAGGCGGCGTGTGGTTGCGGCAGGTTGGCAAAAAAACTGTCCTGCGCCGCACCTGCCACGGTGGTGCGATGCATCTTGCGGCGGTACTGGGTCTTGTCAAAGGTGGTGGCACGGTGCAACACGCTGCGGTTGTCCCAGATCACCAGATCGTGCAGCCGCCACGGGTGGCTGTAGACAAAACGTGGCTGCGTACAAAATTCGGTGATCTCGGCGATCAGCGTGCGTGCTGCCTCGTGCGGCATTCCGTTAATGGCCTGCGCGTGCGCACCGGCGTAAAAATTCCTGCGGCCATTGACCGGGTTGATGCGAATCAGCGGGTGCGTCACGGTGAGGCGTTTTTTCTGTTCTTCGTTGTAGGCGGGATCGTCCTCGTCCTCGGGCTTGGC
Organism: Burkholderiales bacterium; assembly: GCA_005800795.1. Lineage (GTDB taxonomy): Bacteria > Pseudomonadota > Gammaproteobacteria > Burkholderiales > SG8-41 > UBA5216. Next base: position 8,453 of record SYEN01000459.1, read on the forward strand.
CACACGATGCACCGCGATCAAGTCTTCCAGCGCCGGCTTGCGCGCATCGGGGAACGCCGCATACGCCGCGCGGCCGCTGGCGAAATCGGTATTGCCGCCCACCGGCGGCACGATGCGCCCCGACAGCATGGAACACAACGCCGCGACTGGCTTGAATGAACTGTCCGTGTGCCAATGCTCGTTGCGCAAGCGGTGCTGCATGCCCGGGTCATCCAGCGGCAGCAGGTTGCCCTGCCCATCCAGATTGGTCATGACAGCAATGTGGCCCGGCTTGAAGTTGTTGGCCGGGTGAGCCTCCATGGTTTCGAGCGGGCCGAAGTTGCGGCTGAAGGCAATCTGCGTGTCGTCCTCAAAATTTTGGTCGCGCACCACCAGCACTTCGTATTGATTGAAGGCCTCCCAGATCGCGCGGAAATCCGCACGCGTTACGGGCACGGTGAGATCGACGCCGGTGACTTCGGCCACGAATAGCGGATGCAGCGGCTTAATGGTGATACCGGTGGCAGCAGATTGGGGATTGAGTACAGCGGACATGGGCGGCTCCGTAACGGCGGGACTGCGTGGGAGAGGCGGAAAGCTGGACTAGCCTAATCCTTGCGCCAGCGCTGCGTCAACCCGGCTGGGTTAAGGCCGCCGCATGATGGAAGTTGTGGCGCAAAATTCCATTCGTTTGCACCCGATAAAAGGCGCCTATCTATGAAAATGCTCGACATGCCGGAACGCGCAGCGCCACAATCATAATCCACTCGAAGCAAGGTTCGTCGCGCCATCCGGTGCGCAAGCGCCGGACAATCAATCAAAAAATATTCAATTAAATCAAATACTTACAGGATTCTCATGAAACCCCTCAAAGTCGGAAATGTCAGCATCTCCAGCATCATCGAACGTGAAGGCCCGTGGCGCACACCGGCCACAATGTTCCCCACCGCCACGCCGGACAAGCTCATCGAAACCATGGCACGCGTGCCCGATTTCGCCTACGACCGCAAGCAGGATTTGCTGTGCATCACATACCAGACGTTTGTGATTCGCACGCCGCGATGCACCGCGCTGATTGACACCTGCGTGGGCGAGCATCAGCGGCGTCCGCCGCAATTGCTGTTCAGCAAACAACCGTGGCTCGACGGCTTCGCGGCGCACGGCCTGAAATTCGAGGACATCGATTACGTCTTCTGCACGCACCTGCACGTGGATCACGTCGGCTGGAATACGCGCCTGCGTGACGGGCGTCTGGTGCCGACCTTCCCCAATGCAAAATATGTTTTCAGCCGCCGCGAGTACGAACACTGGAAACAGGCCACCGAGCCCGGATTCGCGGCGGTACACGAAGACTGCGTGGAACCCATCGTCAACGCGGGCCAGGCCTTGCTGGTGGATGACGCGTTCGTGCTGTCTGATGAATTGTCACTGGTGCCGACACCCGGCCACTCGCCGGGCCACGTGTGCGTGGATTTGAAATCCGGCGGCGAACGCGCGCTCTTCACCGGCGACATGATGCACCATTGCGCGCAGGTGTTGCAGCCCGACTGGAGTTCGTGTTTCTGCTATGACATCAAGGCATCAGCGGCCACGCGCTGGAAGTTTTTCCGCGAGCATGTGAGTACGGACACGCTGGTGATTCCGACGCATTTTCCGGGAACGACCGCCGGGCGTATTGCACCGGCGGGAGATGCGTTTGAGTTTAAATTCTTGGCGGCTTGATCGATTGTGCGGCGCCCCTCATTCCAATCCCCCTTGGGGCCACGCACCGTTGTTACGGCGTGTGCTTCGCCAAAAACGCGCTGATCGCCACTTTGGCCGACACCAGCGGCTGGCCGGATTTCCATTCCTTGATCAGTCCCTCGTTCCTTGGCAGCAGCCGCGCGATTTCTTCCGATATCGGGTACGGATGCGCCTCGTCGTTGCCGGCGAGCGTCAGGCACGGCGTCTGGCAGCTGGCAACAAATGCACGGTCGGCGCTGTAAACAAAGCCTGCACCATACAGGTTTTGATACACCGTATCGAGTAGCGTTTCGTTGATCTCAGGATGTTGGCCGCTGTCCGCGAGGCCCTTGGCCCAGGTGTTGAAGCGTTCGGCGCGTCCCGGCTTTAGCGGCCCGACGCGGCCTATGGCCTGCGCTATGACCGCACTGGCGATGCGATGCGGATGGTTCTTCAACAGACTGAAAATGAACGAGCCGCCGATGCATTGCCCATACAGATGGCAACGCTTGATGCGCAGATGATCAAGCACGGCGACATGATCATCGGCGTACGACGGCCAACCGTATTGAGCCGTCAACGGCGCGTGCGATTGCCCGCCGGCGTTGCGCTGATCCATCACAATCACACGGTAATGCTTCGACCATTCGGTCATCGGGTTGACCGGCGCCATCGGCTTGCGCCACACGTCGATGGTCGACAACACGCCTGCCGGTGCGAAGGTGAGTATCGGAAACCCCGTGCCGTACTCTTCGTAATAAATCGTTGCACCTTGGTGCTGGATGGTTGGCATGCTGCCCTCCTTTCAATGGATAACGTTGATATCAGGCGTCGGTAGCCGCGTCCGGATTCCACTGCCCCTTGCGCATGCGTGTGATGGTGATGCTGGCGAACACGTTTTTTTGTGTGAATGGATCGCCGTCGGAAAACGCTTTGGCTTCGGCGCGGCTGTTGACGTTCAACACGAAGTGGCTGCCGATGGCGGTTTTGCCGTCGTCGGATTGCGTGGCACCCGCGAGCACCAGAATTTTTTTCTGGCTACCCAGATAATCGCGATGCGGTTGCAGCACCGATTCGCGTATCGCGGCCGTGTTGGGGTTATCGATGCAAGTGACGATCCACAGCATGGTGAAACTCCTTGAGAATATTGATTGACAGGTTGATGGATAAAACGCACGCCGCGTAACACGCTGCACGGGTAGCGTGGATGATAGTGGAATCCGCCGCACGCATGCCCAGCGCCAGTCACATGCGCAATAATGCGCGCTGCACGAGCCAATCCCGTCCCTCAGACCACCAATAAAAATGCAAATAAAACAAATTCTTACAATTTCACTACTCTTTCAAGTAATGGCAAGTACCCACGCCGCCGATTACCCCACACGCCCGATTCGCCTGATCGTCGCGCAAACCGCCGGTGGCAATTCCGACATGGTGGCACGCGCCTACGGCCAGCGGCTGGGTGAAAAACTCGGCCAGCAAATTGTGGTGGATAATCGCGGCGGCGGCTCCGGCATCATCGCCACCGAAATCGTCGTGAACGCACAGCCCAATGGTTATACGCTGCTGCTCTCCCCCACCGCGCACGCCATCAACCCCAGCCTGATCGCCAAGCTGCCGTACGACACGCAGCGCGACGTGAAAGCGATTTCGCTGCTTGGCATCGGTTACAACATTCTGGTGGTCACGCAAAACCACGCAGCGCGCACCGTGCGCGATCTCATCAACAGCGCCAAGGCCCGGCCCGGCAAGGTCACTTATGCGTCGTCGGGAACGGCGGGTGCCTCGCATCTCACCGGCGAACTGTTTCGCGTGATGGCGGGCATCGACATCCTGCACGTGGCCTACAAAGGTGCTCCCGCGTCGCTCACCGCGCTGGTCAGCGGCGAAATCGATTTCAGCTTCAGCAGCATGTCGAGCACGCTGCCGCTGGTGCGCGGCGGGCGGCTTCGCGCGCTGGGCGTATCGTCGCCCGAACGCTGGCCGTCGTTGCCAGAAATTCCCACCGTGTCCGAAGCCAGTGTTCCGGGTTATGAAAGCTCAAGCTGGCAGGGGCTCTTCGGCCCGGCCAAGTTACCGGTGAATCTGGTAACACGGCTGCACCGCGAACTCGCCGACATCGCCAAGACCGCAGACATGCAAAAGCGCCTATCCAACGAAGGTCTGCTGCCACAAGGCACTACACCGCAGGAATTTGAAAAATTCATCGCGGTGGAGATCGCCAAGTGGGCGAAGGTGGTCAAGGCGGCGGGGATTACGGCGCGGTGAGGGGAATACGTGAGGCGAATACAAAGCTGGGGCAAGGATAGCAACGGGTGCATTCCTACTCCCGTCATTCTGGCGAAGGCCAGAATCCAGTACGTAACCCCAATCCGAAGGATCAAGATTCAACCTGGATTCTGGCCTTCGCCAGAATGACGGGTTGGGTTGGGAAGCCATTCGCTACGGGGCTTCGCGCTACTTTCGCGACTGCCTTTGCGGCTTGGCGGCAGCAACGGCCACAAACACAAACGCCCCGTGAACCATCCACGGGGCGCTGCTTGAATCTACCGATCTACTACCAAGACACGCTCGCCTGCTATCCGGCGTAATGTCCTCTTGTGCGGGTTGATCCGCAGTATACGGCCACGCAGTTTGAGTCCAGTGCATCATCCAGCAGGGTCGTGCCTATTCGGTCGTTCACGGGATCACCTCCTTTCAAAGTTGCGGGACTTCAGTGTACCAGCAGTTCGCCCGTGATGGAAAGTTGTTTGTGCGCACCCTGCCCTCGGCTGCAGCTTACCGATGCTCTTCCGCGACACCGGGGATGTCCAGTTCGCCGATGAAGCGTGATTCGCCCGCGCGCGTTAGACGCACGCTGTAGAGCTTCTCCTGCTGTTGCGGCGTGCCGAATGCCGTCTGCACACGCACCAGCACGGTGGGATCTATCGGCTGCGCCACTTGCTGGCGATGCCCGGAATGCCGCGCCTCGAAACGATACTTGCCGGGCTTGGCGTTTTTCAGCGCGTATTCCTCCGGGCCGTAGCCGCCGGTGTAGTTCATCGACAACTGGCCGCCCTGATACGATGGGAAGCCATATCGCTGCAAGCGCTCGTTGGGGTCGGTCATCACCAGATCAATATTGGTGTTATCGGCATCCCACGTCAGCACCACGCGCACATCCAGCGGCAGATGGCGCCGCAGCCGCGCGTCGATGCGGGCTGTTTCGAGTGTCTTGCCGGAGGCCGTAGCGGTCGCGATGACCGCGTTCATGTCCACTGCCGCGATCACGCCAATGTCGGGAAAGCGCGCATCCCAGCGGCGTTCGGCGACGTGATACAGCAAATCCACCGCGCGTTGATGCTCGCCGCGCTCGGCCCGCGCCAGCGCCAGATCGCGGTGCGACTGTGGCTCCTCGGGTGCGAGATCGCGCACACGTTCAAGCAGCGGTATCGCCAGATCATTGCGCCCGGCCAGTTGCAAACGCATGGCATGCTGGCGCAGGTTGTGGCGATTCTCCAGATCCATTTCCGCCAAATTCGACAGCACGCGCAGCGCAAGTTCAGTCTGTCCGGCGCGCAGCAGCAGTTCGGCCACGTCGGCGAAGTAGCGCGCGTCGTGCGAATAGCCGGGGCGCTCGTCGAGATAAATACGATACAGATCACCGGGCGCGGCTTCGCGCAGACGTTGTGCTGCAGCGGAATCGCTGCGCCAGACTTCTCGCTTGACTGTATTGCCGGCGAGGGTCACGCCCGGCAACGGCAACAACTCTCGTTGCGCAGACTGAACCGGCGCCGCTGCTTCGTCAGCCCGGCGTTGTAGCGGCATGGGTTTGGTAGCCGGCTTGGCCGGGGGCGCCACGGCCATTTTCGCCGGTGGCGACGCCGCCGGCCGGGGCACCGGCCCCTGCTGCGCGCTGCCGAGGCGCGTGCGGGTTTCTGTCTGATCCGAATCCATGCCGCGTATGCCAATCGTCGCAGTCTCTGCCTGCAAATGGGGCCGCCCACGCTCCACCACCGGCGCGGGTATGCGCCCCTTGGGAAATTCGCGTTCCCACCAAATGATGCGTTGCTGATAACGCGCCGCGACCTGATTCAAATGCGCCTGATTATCGGCCTCGCGGCGCGCGACGCCGCTGGCCACCAGGCGCTCGTATTCTTCGCGCAGTTCCGGAGGTGGCACAATTTCGAAGCGCGCGTAATCCGCTACGATTTCCAGCACGATGAGCGAAGTCTCGCGCGTTACCAGGCCGAACTGTGTGCCCAGGCGGCGTATCTCGCCGCGATTCAAGGCGTATTCGCCTTCCAGCGCGTTGATCTGCATGCGCGCCCACGCCGGGGCGGCCTGCGCCGCCGGATAACGGCCGGCCTGCACCGGCACGGTAAAAACCTGTTGCCGTGCGCCGGAACCACCCGGACCACGAAGGCGCAGCGTCACGGTACCCGCATCACGCGTAAGCAGGCCCGTCACCACCGTGCCGCCCGCGCGCAACTCGCCCAGCGTGCGCGTGACGCCCGTGCCATCCAGCGCGGCAATCTGCCATGCCGCGCCGGTGAGCTTGCGCACTGCCGCATCGGCGGACTCCGCCAGCAGATCAATCGCCTGCCCGCCGCTCGCACGCGCCAGCCGTGCCAGCGCCGCGAGATCGGCTTGCGCCGACGACGACACGGCAAACACGGGAGCCGCACCGGGCTTGATCGTGCCGGCCCCGTAGTTTGAAAGCCCGTCGCTGAAGAGCAACACTTCACCCGCGGCGTCGTTGAAATTCACCGCGCCGAGGTTGGTCGCGCCATCGTAGACCGTGCGTTCGAGTGTTTCGCGCAAGGCCTGCCAGTCGCCGCCGCTGACGTTGAAAAGCTGTGGCGCTTCAACCTGATCGCGCACGCGGACCAGCTGCACACGCGTGTCACGTACCTGCTGAAAATACGCCTGCAGCAACGCCAGCTCGCGGGCATAATCGCGCGCCGCACCCGAGGCGGAACTGTCCCAGACCAGCGTCACGTCGCGTGCGATAGGGCGCAGTCCGGCGGGCTGGGTAAGGGGAATCTCCGCGCGAAAATAGGTTTGCCCGTCGAGCGTTTGCGTATACGCAATCAGTTGCCGCGCCGCCGGTATCGCCACTTCCAGCATGCCCTTGCCGATAAAGTTACGGCGGGTGAATTGGGCTTCGTGAATGTCAGCGTGACGCGTGAACGGCAAGCCCGCTTGCGGTCCCTGCGCGACAGGCAGGCCGCTGGCACCGCTCACCATCATCCTGAACTCAAACGACTGCACCGCATCGGGGTATTCCAGCGGCAACCGGTAGTGGACGCGGCCATTCTGATACGCCAGCGTTTCGACGTAGCGTATAGTCACTCGCCGTTCGTTCCTCGGGAATATTGGGTAAACACGCAGTTTGTAGTTGTTGCCCTGCGTCACCTGCAGCAGTCCGGGATCAACCTGACGGCGGGTGATTTCCTCGAATACGGCTTGCGCGCGCGCCTTTTCCACCGGCACTGCGTCTCGCATGACCCCGTTGATATCAAGTGCGAAGCCCGTGACCTCCTGCCCTTCCATCAGCGGAAACTGCAATTCACCTTCAAGCTGGCGGTTGTTGGGATTGAAAAACACCATTTCGACGCGCGTTTCGGCCAGCGCGCCGGCAATCGACGTGGTGATTTTGACTTCGCGCATCTGGATCGGCAGGGAAGCCGCCGGCGCGACCATGATCGGCCGGCGCATAGGTGAAAGCGCGCTGGCGGGCATAGCCGCCAAACCCGCGAGCACGGCCAGACCAAGCCACAAGGTGATAACGCGTCGCGGCAGCACAGCAACACCTTGAAGTAGCGCAGAATGATTCATGAGAAACGCTCTGTGAGTTGAACCCATATAAACGCGTCCTCATTAAGAGTGGGGTTAACGAGGCGAAAAGTTTCTGCGAGGATAAATTTTATTCAATTAATACAATAGGTTATGAAACCTCACGCGTGCCTATACGATTCGACTGGATGTCCCGTAGCGGGTTCCCGCTGCGGTTTGGAGCCCCCACACGGCCGCCCGGCGAAGCGCAAGCACTTCGTTGACAGCGCAGCGGAATAACGCTATTCAGGCGCTTGAAGAAACTCGTGTTCACCCTTGTCGATCCCGCCCCGGGACTTATTCCAGGAAACCTTCCATGCCCACCACTTACAACCCCGCTGCCCAGTTCGAGATCAAAGTCTGGGACGTTGAATTCCGCAAGACCGCCTCGCGCCAGTTGATGGCGCGCATTTATCAACCCCAGGGCGACGGGCCGTTCCCGGTGCTGCTCGATCTGCACGGCGGCGCCTGGAACAACAAGGATCGTCACGCCAATGCGCCGATGGACGACGCCATCGCCAAAAGCGGCGTGCTGGTGGTGGCCATCGACATGTCGCAGGCGCCGGAAGCGCCGTATCCCGCGTGCGTGCAGGAGGCGAGCTACGGCATCCGCTGGTTGAAATCCAAAGCGATTGAATGGAACGGTGACTCGTCCACGCTGGGCGTGCTGGGCAGTTCCAGCGGCGGCCACGTGGCGCAGTTGCTGGGCATGCGGCCCAACGATGGGCGCTACAACGTGCACGCGGTGCCGGGCGCGCCGGGCATTAACTCGCGCGCGGCGTATATCGCGACGCGCTCGCCGATCAGCGATCCGTTCGCCCGCTTCAAGCAGGCTGAGAAAATGAAGCGCGATCACATGATCAAAAACAGCACCACGTTTTTCAACCCGTGGGAATCGATCCACGAAGCCAATCCTCAAGAAATGCTGGAGCGCGGCGAGAAAGTCGAACTGCCGCCGATGCTCGTCATGCAGGGCGGGCTGGACGACAACGTGATTCCCGTCATTCAGGAAAAATTCTCTGCCGCGTATCGCAAGGCGGGCGGCCACTGCCAGTACGAGTTGTATGAAGGCTGCTCGCACGAATGGGTAGCCGAACCGTGCGAGGCCACCACCCGCGCGCAAAACATGGTGAAGGGCTTTATCGCTGAGCAATTGGCGGCGGGGCGCAAAGCGGTATAATATATAAGTAATCGATTTACAACATATTTTTATTGTTTTTGTCACAGCAAGTTGGCGGTGCGCTTAGCATGGCAAGCAACGCCCGCCGGTGGCCCTGAGCGTCGTTGACCCATGGCTCTCAAAGCGACCATTTTCAAGGCATCCGTGCAGGTCAGCGACATGGATCGCAACTATTACGCCACGCATGTGCTGACGCTGGCACGGCATCCGTCCGAAACCGACGAACGCATGATGGCGCGGCTGCTCGCGTTCGCGCTGCACGCGGATGAAAGGCTGGAATTCGGCAAGGGTGTGAGTGACGAAGACGAACCCGCGTTGTGGTTGCGGGATTTGACCGGCGCGATTCAGTTGTGGATTGAAGTCGGCCAGCCCGATGAAAAGCGGCTGCGCAAGGCCTGCGGGCGGGCGGCGCAGGTCGTGGTCTACAGCTACGGTGGTCCCGCCGCTGAAAAATGGCGCGCAGAGATCGCCGCCACTGCCGCGCGCACGCGCAACCTCAGCATCCGCACCATTCCGCGCGATGCCAGCCAGGCGATGGCGAAACTCGCGCAGCGCGGCATGGATCTAAGCTACACCGTGCAGGAGGGTCAGGTGTGGGTCAGCGCCGGGCAGGACACCGTGCAGGTGGCGGTGGGATAGTTTCAAGAGAGTCCAGACATCACAATCATGGAACTTGCCGGACTGATTCTGCTCTTATTGCTGGGCTTGCTGTGGTACGACAGCCTCAATGCGCGCGAAATCGCGGTGCGCGCTGCGCGGGAGGCGTGCGCATCGGAAGACCTGTTGTTTCTCGACGACACCGTCGGCATCCGCAGCCTGAAGCTCGCGCGCAACGCCGACGGCCATGTGCAGTTGCAGCGAGCGTATGATTTTGAATTCAGCGATACCGGCAACAATCGCTTGCAGGGCAGCGTGGTGTTGTTGGGAAAACACGTGGCGTTGCTCAATATCGGTTAGGCCGCGCACCCATGCCGCGTGGCCACCGCGCACCGGGAATTGATGTAAACTATTGTTTTAATTGAATTATTTTTATGGCCAGCGACCGGCATTTGAGCACGGCATGAGCGCCACCTTCGATGATTACCGTCCGCGTCACGACGGTGTCACCATACCCACCATCGCGCTCTGGCTGGTGGCATCGCTGGTGCTACACGTCGCACTGCTGCTGTGGGCGCCGCCGCTGACCAAGCCCAACACCGATGAACCGGTGCCGCCGCGGCTCACGGCCTATTTGCAATCCGCGCCGCAGCCGCCGGAGCCCGTGCTACCGGCGCCACGGGTGCTGCCGCCTCCACCACCGCGTGCCGCCCCGGCAGCGCCACCGCCGCCTACGAAATCTCCGGCCGCACCAGTGGTCGCACTGACAAAGCCCCAGCCTGTTCCGCCTGCGTTCACCACGCCCGCAACAGCGGACCCCGCAACAATACCGCCCCCCGAGGCCGATTTCGCCGCCCTTATCGCAGCACGCCAGCGCGCGCGCGGCGAAGATGTACCACGTGCCGACACAGAATCAGCCAACCGAGTCGCGATGACCCAGGCGACAGCAAAATCGCCGCCAACCATCACCTTCGGCGAGCGCCCGCCCACGCCCAGTGGCGGCCTGTTTCAAATACGCCGCCGCGGTTACGACTACGCCGAATTCATGTTTTTCGGCTGGAATCAGAATTTCGGCCGTGTGGTGCCGCAGTTGATCGAGGTGCGCAAGGAAGGCAATAGCGATATCGACATCGCCGTCATCCGCAAAATTATCGCTCTCATCCGCGACCACGAGCGCGGTGACTTCCAGTGGTATTCGCAGCGCGTGGGTAAGAACCTCACGCTATCGGCGCGCGCGCGCGACAACGCCGGGCTGGAGGATTTTATGTTGCAGGAGTTCTACGAAGACTTGCACCGCTACCGGTAACATCGGGATTGCAGGCATCGCGCCCGCTGTGACACAACGATGTCATGTGGCGGCAAACCATCAGCTACTGCGGGCGGGACGCCCGCAGCTCCTCAATCGTTCACGCGCCCATCAATCCTTCATCAACGCAAACGTCCAAACCGACCCGCCGGTGGGGATAATCGCCCCTGCCGAACGGCTGGGATTACTGCCGCCACGCCCCGACAGCACACTGACGTACTGCTGGCCTTTGTGCGTGTAGGTGATGACCGGCGCGTTGATGCTGGAGCCGGTTTTGAATTGCCACAACTGCTTGCCGTCGGCTTGATCCAGCGCGATTACTTCGCCGGTGAGTTTGCCGGTGAAGAGCAGGCCGCCGTCGGTGCCCAGCGTGCCCGCCGATACGGCAAAGTCACGCAGCGGAATCTTCCACGCGGTTTTGCCGGTGAGCGGATTCATCGCCACGTGGTAGCCGGTAATTTCAGGAATCTTGGAGCTGGATTCGACGCCGATGTAGCTTGCGCCGACCACCAGCTTCACGTCGACGAATTTCATCACGCGGAAAATTTCCCACGAATTCAAATACAGCATGCCGGTGCGCGGGTTGTACGCCGACAGTGAGGCGTTGGTGCCCAGCCGCGGATTGATGGCGATGGTTTCGCCTTTCACCGCTTTATCGTAGAGATCGGTCAGCACCGGCCGGCCGGTTTTCAGATCAATGTATTTGGCCCAGTTCTGGTCGGTGTACGCGTGCGCGGCGATCGGCTTGCCGTTGGTGCGGTCGAGCACATATACGAAACCATTCTTGTTGACGTTGATCAGCACCTTGCGCGGCTTGCCGTCGATCTGAATGTCGGCGACGATGTTCTCCGCCGTGGCGTCGTAGTCGTAGCTGTCGTTCGGCATGAATTGGTAGTACCACACCATCTCGCCGGTCTTGGGTTTGATCGCGATCACACTGGCGGCAAACAGGCTGTCCATGCCTTCGCGGTATTTCGGGTTGTACGGTTCGGCGTTGCCGGTGCCGACAAACACCAGATCCAGTTCCGGATCGTAGGTCACCGGCTGCCACGTCGCCGCGCCGCCGTACTTCCACGCATCAGGCTGCGTGGCGTTCGGCCACGTTTCCGAGCCCGGCTCGCCGGGCGCGGGCACCGTCCAGCGCCGCCACAGTTGCTTGCCGGTGTCCGGATCGTAGCCGTCGATGAAGCCGCGCGCGGTACGGTCACCGCCCGCCATGCCGGAAATCAGCACGCCATTGGCGATCATCGGCTGCACGATGCCGCCATAGCTTTCTTTCCATTCGCCGAATTTGGTTTTCCACAACTCCTTGCCGGTTTTCATGTCGAGCGCCTGCACATGCCCGTCGATGTTTTGCCGGAAGAGCTTGCCGTTGTAGATAGTCGCGTGGCCGCGCAGATACGCGCCGCCGGTGGTTACGCGCAACGCAGCGCGGTCGTACGTCACAGGCGTGCGCCAGATCTGGCGACCGGTGGCAATGTCGATGGCGAAGGTCCAGTTGCCGTTCACGACGTACATCACGCCGTTGTAGACGGTGGGTTGCGCCAGCTCACCCATGTCGTTGGCGAGACTGAAACTCCACACCGGCACCAGCCGCTTGACGTTGGATTTGTTGATCTGATTCAACGGGCTCCAACTGCGCGCGTGATACCCCATGCCGTGCGTCAACACGTTATCGGTGTTCTTGCCGTCGTTCTGCAGCTCGTCCGTGGTCTGCGAAAAACTTGAATTGAAACAAATACTTAACAATGCGCCTGCCAGTAGCTTTTTCATTGGTGATCTCCCTTGATGCATCGAATGATGCAAGACACAAAATGATCCCCTCGCCCCGTTTAAGGGGAGAGGGCGTATTGCACTACTACTTTTCCCCCTGCGAAAAATAAGCCCACAGCGCTTCGATCTGATCCGGCTTTAACACATCGCCCCACGGCGGCATGTTGCCGCGGCCATTGGCCACCGACTGAATAAACCGCCGGTGATCGTCCTTGGGTATGGTGGCCAGATCGACCGCCCACTCCGGATTTTTCATGTGATTGCCATGGCAGGTGGCGCAGTGCAGGGCGTAAATTTCACTGCCGGCTTTGATCTGTGCCGGGGTCACGGCCGTTTGCGCCCAGGCTGTTGCACCCCATAACGCCAATCCAAATATTGCCGTTCGCTTCATCCGCTTACTCCGGCATCAGGGCAAAGGTCATGACCGAGCCGCCGGCCGGCACGGCATTGGCGGTGTAGCGCGCGGAGGAGATGCCGCCGCGGCCCACCTGCACCGACACATACTGCACGCCCTTGTGCGTGTAGGTGATGGGCGGCGCATTGACGCTCGAAGCGGTTTTGAACGACCACAGTTGTTTGCCGCTGTCGATATCCAGCGCGATCATTTCACCCGTCAGCTTGCCGGTGAACAACAGCCCGCCGCCAGTGGCGAGCATGCCGGCGGAACTCGGCATATCCCACAGCGGCGTCTCCCAAACCACTTTACCGGTTAGCGGCTCGATGGCGCGATGATGACCGACCGGTTCGCCCTTGGGATTCAGGCCTGTGGATTCGATGCCGGTGGTGTTGCCGCCCAAAATGTGCTTGACCTCAACATACTTCATCACCCGCGCGAAGTTCCAGGTGTTGGCGTAAACCAGATTGGTGCGCGGATTGAAAGCAATCAGCGTGGCGTTGGTACCGCGCGACGGCCACACATCAACCGTTTCACCTTTCAATGCGCGGTCAAGCAAGTCGGTATAGACCGGGCGACCGGTCTTCATATCAATGTGCGACGCCCAGTTCACACGCACATAGGGATTGGCCGCAATCAGCTGGCCGTTGGTGCGATCGAGCACATAGAGAAAGCCGCCCTTGTGCGCGTTAATCAATACCTTGCGCATTTTGCCCTCGACGCGCAAATCGGTAATCATCCATTCCGCATTGGCATCGAAGTCATACGGATCATTGGGCGTGGTCTGGTAGTACCACACCACTTCGCCCGTCTTCGGCCGCAGCGCCAGCACACAGGTGGTGCACAGGCTGTCCATGCCGTCGCGATACTTCGGGTTATAGGGCTGCGCGTTGCCGGTGCCGATGTAGACCAGATCAAGCTCCGGGTCGTACGATGCCGCCTGCCATGTCGCGCCGCCGCCGTATTTCCAGGCATCGGGCCAGGTTTTGTGCGGCCAGGTCTCGGAACCTTTTTCGCCGGGCGCGGGAATCGTCCAGGTTCGCCACAGGCGCTTGCCGGTATTCGGGTCGTAACCATCGACAAACCCGCGCGTGGTGCTGTCGCCGCCGCTCATGCCGGACACCAGCACGCCATTGAACACCGCCGGCGCCACTGTGCCGCGACAACCCTCCACGAACGTTTCGCAGAATTTGGTGCGCCAGATTTCCTTGCCGGTTTTCATGTCGAGCGCGACCACATGCGCATCGAGCGTCTGGCGGAACAGCTTGCCTTCGTAAATCGTTGCAGCACCGCGCATGATGGCACCGGTGGACGCCACCCGCAGCGCCCCACGATCGTAGTTCACCGGCGTACGCCACAGTTGTTTGCCAGTGGCGACATCAATGGCGAAGGTCCATTCGGCATTCACCACATACATCACACCGTCGTATACCGTCGGCTGCGCCAGTTCACCGTTGTTGTTGGCCGTGCTGAAATGCCACACCGGCACCAACCGCTTGACGTTCGACTTGTTGATTTGCCGCAGCGGGCTCCAAGCCTTCAAGTCGTAGCCCATGCCGAAGTTCAGCACGTTGTCGGTGTTTTTCTGATTGCGGATATCGTCCAGCGTTTGCGCCTGGACCAGCGCACTGCAGGCCAACACGACAGCGCATACCAAGTATTTGATTTTAAACATTATTTTATTCTGGCATCAAAGCAAAAGTCCACACCGATCCACCTGTCGGCACCACCGCGCCCGCAGAACGATTGGGGTTGCTGCCGCCACGCCCCGACAGCACGGTGACGTATTGAACGCCCTTGTGGGTATAGGTAATCGGTGGCGCGTTAACGCTGGAACCGGTCTTGAATTGCCACAGCTGCTTGCCGGTATCCTGATCCAGCGCCACCACTTCGCCGGTAAGCCTGCCGGTGAACAACAGGCCGCTGTCGGTGGCCAGCGTGCCCGCGGAAATGCCATAGTCGTAAATCGGATTCTTCCATGCCACCTTGCCCGTCACCGGGTTGATCGCAATCGAATACGCCAGCGGCTCGCCCTTGGGCGGATTCTTGAAACTGGTTTGAATGCCGGTGTAGCCGGCGCCGATCACCAGTTTCACATCCACGAATTTCATCACCCGTATCGCTTCCCAGGAATTGAGGAACATCAATCCGGTTTTCGGGTTGTAGGCAGACAGGGTGGCGTTGGTGGCGCGGGCTGGATTCATCTCGACCGTTTCGCCATTGATCGCGCGCTCCAGCAAATCGGTCAATACCGGTCGCCCGGTCTTCAGATCGATCTCCTTCGCCCAGTTCTGGTTGGTAAATGGCCGCGCCGAGATCAACTGGCCGTTGGTACGGTCCAGCACATACAAGAAGCCATTCTTGTTGGCGTTGAACAAGACCTTGCGTGGCTTGCCGTCAATGCGCACGTCGGCGAGGATGCTTTCCTGGCTGCCGTCAAAATCGAAGCTGTCGTTCGGCACATACTGGTAGTGCCACACCAGCTCGCCGGTTTTCGGGCGGATCGCCAGTTGCGTCGCGGCGAAAAGGCTGTCCATGCCCATGCGGTACTTCGGGTTATAGGGCTGCGCATTGCCGGTGCCGACATAATACAAATCGAGTTCCGGGTCGTACGAACCTGCTTGCCAGGTCGCGCCGCCGCCATATTTCCATGCGTCAGGCATCTCCTTGTTGGGCCAAGTCTCTGAACCTTTCTCGCCCGGCGCAGGTATCGTCCAGGTGCGCCACAGACGCTTGCCGGTATCCGGGTCGTAGCCTTCGACAAAACCGCGCGCGGTGCGGTCGCCGCCAGCCATGTGATTGATCAGCACGCCGTTGACAATCATCGGCTGGATCACGCCGATGTAACTTTCTTTCCACTCGCCAAATTTTTCCTTCCACACCTCTTTGCCGGTCTTCATATCGAGAGCAACCACGTGCCCGTCGATGTTTTGCCGGAACAGCTTGCCGTTGTAGATAGCCGCCGCACCGCGCAAAAACGCGCCCGCGCTGCCGATGCGCAGCGCGCCACGGTCATAATTGGCGGGCGTACGCCAGATTTGCCGGCCGGTGGCCACATCGATGGCGAACGTCCAGTTGCCGTTCACCACGTACATCACGCCGTTGTAGACCGTGGGTTGCGACAGCTCGCCCATGTCGTTGGCGGTGCTGAAGTTCCATATCGGCACCAGCCGCCTCACGTTCGACTTGGTGATTTGCTTCAACGGGCTGAACATCTTCAGGTCATAGCCCGCGCCCAGATGCAGCACGTTTTCCAGATTTTGTGACGGGTTGAGTAACTCTTCGCTGGTTTGCGCGGCCGCAAGTCCACATGCCGCACAGAGCAACCCTGCCATGGCGTAGCGTTTCATAAGTCCTCCCTTGACGTTTGACGCAGGCGAACTTTATACCGTGAAGCCCCGCGCCGCTACTGCACCGGACTAATATTCGCGTCCTTCATCAACTTCGTCCACTTGGCGGTCTCGGCTTGCAGCCGGGCAACGAACTCGGCTGGGGTGCTTGGCGCAGGCTCTACACCCAGCGGCAGCATGCGCTCTTGCATATCAGCGCTCATCACGGCCTTGGTGGCCGTGGCATTGACCTTGGCAATGATGTGTTTGGGTGTGCCCAGTGGCGCAAGCAAGCCGTGCCAACCCAGCACCTCAAAGCCCGCCAGCGTCTCCGCAATCGGTGGCGCATCGGGCGCCAGACGCGTGCGCTGCAAGGTGGCCACGCCCAGCGTGCGCACGCGGCCGGCTTTCACATACGTCGGCAACGACGGCAGCGGCTGGCACGACAGCTGCACCTGCCCACCGGCCAGATCCACCAGCGAAGGCGTGCCGCCCTTGTAAGCCACGTGCAACATGCTGATACCCGCAAGCCGCTGAAACAACTCCGTACACATATGCGAAGTAGAACCCTGACCATTCGACGCAAACAACAACTTACCCGGCCGCGCCTTGGCGTAAGCGATGAACTCCGCCAACGTATTCGCCGGCACGCTGCTGTTGATGGCGATGGCAAACGCCGTGTTCGACAACATACCGATAGGTGCGTAATCCTTCACCATCCAGTTACGCTGAAACATCATTGAACCGAGCATTTGCGTTGACGTCGCAAACCACAAGGTGTAACCATCCGGCGCGGCTTTGGCGACCAGATCGCCGCTGATCATGCCCGTGGCGCCCGGCCGCGGATCCACCACCACCTGCTGGCCCCAGGCTTCGGTGAGCTTGGCCGCGAGATGACGCGCGATGACTTCGGGGCCGGAGCCAGGCGTGGCGGCGGTGATCAGGCGGATGGGTTTGGTGGGGTAGGCACGAGCGTCCTGGGCAAGCGTTGCCATCAGGCAGATAACGAATGCACAGGCCATCGCCGTAGTCCGCGAGTTTACGCAAACGATTTTGTTCACGCGTACCGTCAGGCCGTTATACACGGCTCTGCCAAATCAGCGGCGCACGGCTTGAATGCAAACAGGCAATAACATACACCGCGTCGATGATGTCCAACCGCGCCGCCGGCACGAAAACGACTGCCCGGATCAAGGTACCCGTGCGGCAAGTTCCGCATCGCCCAAGCTATCCCATATGTCCCCAATGAGCGCGAGGCGTTCTGGCGGACACAGTTTCGCGATTTCGTCTTGGGTCAGGGCAGGCATGGAGGCAGATTACCGTATACCGCGCTATTTGTTAAGCCACTCGCGCGTGCTTGCGTCCCGATCACGTCGCGGCGCAAAGCTTGCGATGCGATATCCGAGCCACACACTCAAGAACCCTGATTTGACGCCCCAAGCTACACAGCATCGCATGGTTCGCCACAACCGCGCCGGGCATGTCGGTGCTGAAAACACATGCCAATAGCGGGCGGCTGCGTGCGCTGGCGATGTCCAGCGCCAAACGTTTGGCAATCACGCCGGATATTCCCACCCTTGCCGAGGCCAGCCTCAAGGATTATCAAAGCAAATCGTGGAACGCACTGGCGGCACCGCGCCAGACGCCGGAGGCCATCGTGCTGCGCCTGAATCGCGCGATGAGCGCGCTGTTGAGCTCGCGCGCTACGCGCGCGAGGAAATCGTGCGTTTTCAGCCGTTGGTGCAAAGCATCGGCTTGAAGCCGGAATAGGCGCAAATCCGGGCGCCACACGGGTGACAAGCCTGCACCGTGGGCGTAGCATGATGTTTTTGCCGCAGCCGGTGTCTTGATACTTCGCCATCAGGAGATTCGCATCATGCCCATGCAGATACGCCCACTGGGGCCGTTCATCGGCGCCGAGGTTGATGGCATCGACTTGCGCGAGCCGTTGACGCCCGCGCAGGCCGAGGCCATTCATCACGGCATGGATCGTTACGCGGTGCTGGTGTTTCGTGGCCAGCCGCTGACCAACGATCAGCACATGGCCTTCACGCTGGCGCTGGGGCCGCTTGAAACCACACAAAAAAATGTCATGCGCAGCGCCAGCGGCGAATTCCGCATCCCCGATTCTTTCAACGACGTTTCCAACCTCGACCGCAACAACCAGCCTTACGCGCCCGGCGACCGCAAGCGCCTGTTCGCCATCGGCAACCGCCTGTGGCATTCCGATTCGTCGTTCAAGGTGGTGCCAGCAAAATATTCGCTGCTGCGCGCAGTGCGCATTCCGTCGGCAGGCGGCAACACTGAGTTCGCCCACATGGGCGCCGCCTACGAGGCGCTTGACGGGGACACCAGGGACCTGATCGAGCCGTTGATCTGCGAACACTCGCAACTCTTTTCGCGCGACGTCATCGGCTTTCGTGAATTCTCGCCGGAGGAACGTGAGCGCTTCAAGCCGGTGCGTCAGCGGCTAGTGCGCACACTGCCGCGCACGGGGCGAAAATCAATTTATCTCTCGTCGCACGCCGGCACGATCATGGGTTGGCAGTTACCCGAAGCACGGTTGTTGCTGCACGATTTGACCGAGCACGCCACACAGCGCGAGTTCGTCTATTCGCACCGCTGGCAGGTGAACGATCTGGTAATGTGGGACAACCGCCAGACCATGCATCGCGGGCGGCCTTTCCCGCCTGAAGAACCGCGCGACGTCCGTCGCACCACCATCAAAGGGCACGCGCCGACGGTGGAACAGCAGGAAGCGGTTGCGGCATAATCTTTGTTGATCGATACAGGAGACACGTCATGACCCTGCAAATACGCCCGTTGGGGCCGTTCATCGGCGCCAAGGTTGACGGCATTGATCTGCGTGAGCCGCTGACGCCCGCACAGGCTGAGGCCATCCACGATGGCATGGATCGCCACGCAGTACTGGTGTTTCACGATCAGCCCGTCACCAACGAGCAGCATCTGGCGTTTACACAGGCGCTGGGGCCGCTGGAAAACACCGCGAAAAACACCCTGCGTGCGGCGGAGGATTTCCGGCTGCCGCCGATGTTTGCCGATGTATCGAATCTCGACGGCAACAACCAGCCGTTCGGACGCGATGACCGCAAGCGCCTCTTTGCCATCGGCAACCGGCTGTGGCATTCCGATTCGTCGTTCAAGGCCATCCCCGCAAAATATTCGCTGCTGCGGGCGGTGCGCGTGCCCTCAAAAGGCGGCAACACCGAGTTTGCGCACATGGGCGCGGCTTACGAGGCGCTCGACAACGACACCAGGGCCTTGATTGAACCGTTGATTTGCGAACACTCACAGATGTTTTCGCGCGATCTCATTGGCTTTCGTGAGTTTTCAGCCGAGGAGCGCGAGCGCTTCAAGCCGGTGCGCCAGCGGCTGGTGCGCACGCTGGCGCGCACCGGGCGCAAATCACTGTATCTGTCCTCGCACGCCGGCACCATTCTCGGCTGGCAATTGCCGGAAGCGCGGCTGCTGCTGCGCGATTTGGCCGAGCATGCCACGCAGCGCGAGTTTGTGTATTCGCACAAGTGGCGCGTCAATGATCTGGTGATGTGGGACAACCGACAGGCCATGCATCGCGGTCGGCCGTTCCCGGTTGAGGAAGCGCGTGACGTGCGCCGCACGACCATTTCTGGTGACGTGCCTACCGTGGCGCAGGCCGAAGAAGAAGCCGCCGCCGCGTGAACGGGCGAGGCTATATCGTAACTATTTTATTTTATTCAAGAATTTTTTAGCCACTTCGACAAACCCCGGCGGGTTGTCGAGCGTGACGTGGTGATCGCAGCCAGCCACTTCCATCACGTCTATCTGCGGCGCCAGCGCTTTCACCTGCGCGATGATTTCCGGCGTTACGCGATTGCTGCGGTCACCCCGCATCAGCAACGCGGGAATCTTGATGCGCTCCCAGCACGGAATCAGATTGCGTCCGATGCGCAGCGCGTAAACATTGCGGTCCGCCTTGTTGCGCCAGCGCCCGTCCTCGAACTGCCGTCCCGCGTGCAATGCCAGATGGCGCACCACCTCGGGTGTGGCGCTGCTGCCCGCCGGACGAATCTTGAATCGCTCAACAAATTCGTTCTGATCGGCATAGCTGTTGCCTTCGCGCGCACCCACCGCGTTCATGGTGGCGATGCGATCCGGCGACATGTTCAGCGATGAGTCGATCATGATGAACGCCCTGGCGCGGCCCGGGTAAGTCGACGCATACACCGTCGACACCAGCCCGCCCATCGAGTGCCCAACGAGAATGAAATCGCGCAGATCAAGTTTTTCGGTCAGCGCGTGAATGTCGGCGGCGTAGTCATCATAGGTGTAGTGCTGCAAGGCGGAACGGTCCCAATCGCTGTCGCCGTGACCGCGCAGATCCAGCGCCAGCACGTGATATTCATCGGTAAGGCCATTCGCCACAAAATCATACCAGTGCGCGTTCGCCGCGCTACCGTGGATGCACAGCAGGGGCGTTTTACCCGCGGTGCCGTAGTCCTGCACGTGCAGTTTCAGGCCGCTGACTTCGACGGTACGGTCGGTATAGGGCGCGGGTTTCATCGGTGTGGTGGTATTCAATTCGGTAGACATCGTGACTAAGCGGGGCTGTGGCCAAAGAGGCATCAGCGGATTTTATCCAAAAACCTTCTCGCCACCACGATAAAACCCGCCGGATTATCCAGCGTGATGTGATGATCGCAATTCGGCACCTCGTCGACTTCCACCTGCGGCGCGCGCGATTTCACGTCTGCGACGGTGACCGGATCGATACGCTGGCTGCGTTCACCCTTCATCAGCAGCACCGGAATCCTGATTTTGTTCCACAACGGAAAACTGTCCACCATTTCGCGATTGTTGTAGACCTTGCGATCCACCTTGTGCCGCCAGCGGCCATCGTCGAACTGGCGGCTGCTGCCTTTTGCGATATGGCGATGAATCTCTGCTGCTGCGGTGCTGCCGCCAGGGTGCACCTTGTAAGCGGCGATGAATTCTTCCTGCGTGGCGTAGTGGCGGCCTTCGCGATTGCTGATCGCGTTGAAGCCGGCGATACGCTCGGGCGTAAACTTGATGGTGGTATCCACCAACATGAATGCCTTCACACGGCCCGGATACGTGGCGCAGTAAATGCTGCCGATCATGCCACCCATCGAGTGGCCGATCAGCACAAAATCACGCAAATCAAGTTGCTCGGCCAGCACCTTCACATCGGCGGCGTGCTGGTGGTAGCCGTAGGTCGGCGTGGGTGACGGATCCCACTGGCTGTCGCCGTGACCCCGCAAATCGACTGCGCGCAAGTGGTAATCGGTGGTAAAACCGTGCGCGACAAAATCATACCAATGCGCATTGGCTGCGCCGCCGTGCAGGCACAATAGTTCGGGCTTGCCGGGGGTGCCGTAATCCTGCACCCGCAGTTTGAGGCCGTTGACCTCGATATAGCTCTCCGCATAAGGCGCGGGCCGTGCCATAGCTGTTGCAGACATCTTTCGTGCCTATTCCCGTTCGCGCCTATGCCTAATATTCCCTGAACATCCGCCGAATTTCACCCAGATCACGGGTCTTGGTCAATGCCAACATCAGCATAATGCGCGCCTTCTGTGGATTGAGATTGTCGCCGGGCACCATGCCTTCGTCGTCGTATTCCTTGCGCGCAATCACGCGGCCATTGCCGGTGCGATTGGAACGCACGATCACGGGCCGCGTGTCGATCGGCCCCAGCGTCTTCACCGCCGCACGCTCCGCATTGGACAGTCCGCCCGCGCCAGTGCCCGCAAACACCATGCCGGCCGCGTTCGCGCCCGCCGCCTTTAGTGCATCCACGCCGGGCTCGGCGTAAGCGTAGAGAATTTCCACTTTGGGTAACGCGCTGAGTTTACTCACGTCGAACTCTGACTTCGCGGTATGGCGCCGGGTCGACGTACGATAGTAAACGACCTCGTCCGGATCAACATAGCCGAGAAACCCCAGTTCGCCGGAGCGAAAAGCCTCGACGCGATAGGTGTTCGACTTGGTCACATCGCGCGCGCCGTTGATTTCATCGTTCATCACCACCAGCGCGCCCTTGCCGCGCGACACCGGCGCGCCCGCCACGCGTATCGCATTGAGCAGATTAAGCGGCCCGTCGGCACTGATCGCGGTGGCCGGGCGTTGCGAACCGACCAGCACCACCGGCTTGTCGTGCTTGACGGTGAGATGCAGAAAATACGCGGTCTCCTCCAATGTGTTGGTACCGTGTGTCACCACCACGCCGGCCACCGCCGGCTCTTCGCTGAAAATCGCGTTAATGCGCGCGGCAAGCTTCAGCCACACCGCCGTGTTCATGTTGGTGCTGCCGATGTTGATGATTTGCTCGACGCGCACCTGGGCGTACTGCTTGATTTCCGGCACGGCTTCAACCAGTTCCGAACCGAGACTCGAGCCCGCCTTGTACTCGGACAGGCTGGTGGTCGAACCGCCACGCCCGGCTATCGTGCCGCCGGTGGACAGCACCACCACCAGCGGAAGCGCAGATGCACCCGCCGCGCCTGACGGCCCTTGCGCGACAGCCGTCACCGGCACCACCGCCAGCGCAACAGCGAACCACAGCCCTGCGCGGAAACCGCCCGCACGGCACCAACGCCTATCAGAAAACATAATAGTGACCTCATGTAAGTATATGTTTTAATTGATTTATTTATGATCGTTAGTCAGCAAAGCACAGTACGCTTGGCAGGTTGCTGCCAGGCTGTGCCGGAGCCCACGGTTGTTCGACACTCATAGTGGTTATCCTGGGTTAATCGATGCGCGTGTTGGTGGTTTTCACGAGCTTGGCCCAACGCGCGATTTCGCTCTTCATGTAGGCGCCCAGTTCTTCCGGCGACGTGCCGATGGGTTCAAACGCTTCCGTCATCAGGCGCTGGCGCAAATCGTTGTACTTCAAGGCCGCGAGAAACTCCCGATTTAACCGCGCGATGATTTCCGGGGGCGCGCCCGCCGGCGCCAGCACGCCATACCACACCGCCGAGTCGTAACCCGGAATACTTTCCGCGATGGCAGGCAAATCGGGCAGCGCCGCCGAGCGTTTGGTCGTGGTGACACCCAGCGCACGCAAGCGCCCCACGCGAATAAAACTGTTGCTGCTGGTGTACGTGAGATAACTCAGTTGCAACTGCCCCGCCACCAGATCGACCATCGCCGGACCGCCGCCCTTGTACGGCACATGCACCATTTTCACATTCGCCAGCGAATTCAACATGGCGCCCGCCAGATGCGCACCGCTGCCGTTGCCGCCGGAGCCAAAGCGCAAGTCATCGGGCTTGGCCCGCGCCAGCGCCACCAGTTCCTTGACTGACTTCACCGGCAGCGCGGGATGCACCGTCAACACATAAGGCGCAATACCCAACAGCGAAACCGGCGTGTAGTCGCGCACCGGATCATACGGCAGCTTGGGATACAAACTCGGATTCACCGCCAGCTGTGCGGTAATCGCGAACACCAGCGTGTAACCATCCGCCGGCGACTTGGCGACATGTTCCATGCCGATATTGCCGCCCGCCCCGCCGCGATTTTCCACCACCATTTGCTGGCCCAGGTTGGCGCTGATCAACTGCGCCAGCGGCCGTGCAATGATATCGGTGCCCCCGCCGGGTGGATAAGGCAGCACGAGGCGGACGGGTTTGACGGGGTAGCCCTGTCCCGCGCCTGTCGAAGGGGTTTGTGCGTGCAGCGGCGGCGCAACGAAAAACCATGCCGCAAGCGGCATTGCCCCCATCGTAGCCGTTGTAGCAGCTCGAACCAAAGACCCCATCACAGACTGTTCCCGCGCGAAGAATGAGTGCGGATTTTGTGGCAAGGGCTGCTTTATGTCCATCCCGCGCGCCTGCAAAGTCACGGCGCCGCAGCGCAGTCCACAACACGGCCCGGCGAACGTAGCTGGTGCGTCATTGCCGGTCGCAGGTTTTGACGCGATACTTCTGCAAACCCGTGCCGGATTACCCATGCCAACCAAAACCTCTCTATCTGCAAGCAAGGAAAAAACCGGCTTCGCTGCGTTTATCGACTTGCGCGACTCCACCTATGTGTGGAACCTGAATGCCGACATCGCTGAAGAAATCCTGAATGATCTGAATGATGTTACCGTTACGCAAACCAAAATGTGGGACGGCAAAATTGGCAATTTCACCGGCGATGGTTTTTTGCTGTTGTTCGAGCAGGCAGAGTTTGCGATACGCGGTCTGGCGGCGGTGATCAACGCATGGGAAGAACGCCGTGAGCACTACCGCACCAAACTGCAGCGCGTCAAAGTTCCGCTGCCGGACGAACAACATTCGTTGAGCTTGCGCACAGGGGTCGCGTTTGGCAATTACCGTAGAATTTCCAGCGGAAAACTGAAAGGCAATGTCGCCGGCGAAGCCATCAACCACGCCAGCCGTTGCGAGGGCGCCAGCAAGGCGCACTTTGAAGCCATCATTGAAAACGCGCCCGCATCGTTGAACTCACATCAACGCGTGTTTATCGCCGCCAGCGTGTACAACCTGATCAGCAAAAAGACGGACTATTGGTATTCCACGCAACTAAAGGTTGAGCACAAAGGTTACGAACAATCCACTGGGGGCGGCCCGGTAAAGACCACGGATTTCATCTACGCGTTCTGGCCCAAGGCAGATCAGCTCCCTGGCGCAACTGCCCAAACTCCCAAGCCCACGCTGCAACGCGTCGCCGCGGCAACTGCCCAAAGTAACGCAGCCGACCGCTTGCTAGAAGCCAAAGGCAAAATTGCGGTGGGCGACGAACTGAGCGATGCGGCACAAGGCGCGCTGGGCAAAACCGCCCGCGACGTGCTAAGCCGCGCCATAGCAGCCTACCGGGCTGCACTCAAGACCATTCACAGCGGCGATGCCCCCTCATACTATGCCAGCACACAAAACAAGCTGGGCAACGCGCTCCGTGATCAGGCCAACCTGCTGGCGGGCGAAGACCGCGCAAACCGGCTCAAGGAAGCAGTCGAGGCTTATCGCGAGGCGCTGAAGGTCGCCACGCCGGAAGCCGCGCCCGCTGACTACGCCATGACGCAGAACAATCTGGGCAACGCGCTCCAAAATCAGGCCAACCTGCTGGCGGGCAAAGACCGCGCAAATCGGCTCAACAAAGCGGTCGAAGCTTATCGCGAGGCGCTAAAGGTCACCACGCTCGAAGCCGCGCCCGCTGACTACG